>JAAYID010000253.1 GCA_012744285.1 Alcaligenaceae bacterium | reverse complement strand
CCTATTTGGCTCCTAGAGCGAAAATCAATGTTTTCGCAAAGAAGCTACAAATCCCTGCAAACCCTTATCCCATGCGGCTTGGTGAGCATTGAACTCATAGTGCAAATAGGTAGAAGTACCTATTTTTGAGTCCCCTGCGTCTACCAATTTCACCACCCGGGCATTTGGGCTGGGTCGGCAGCGCGAAGGGCTGCCGGGCAGAAGACAAAGATTATACGACGAATTTCAAACCTTTGCATAGTGTGGCCCAACGCCGGCCAAAACCCCGTGTTGAAGACTTAAAACCTGACGTTCAAATAGAGCGATCCGGCGTTGCGGGTGGTGCCGTGACCAAATTGTCCGGTGTAGTTCAGGCCCAGGGCGGCTTGTTTGCCCAGGTCAATTTCCCCGTTGAGGGCGACCTGCAGGGCGTTGCGGCTGACGGGGTTGCCGCTGACGGTAAAGCGGGCGTCGCGCCAACTGTCAAATTGCATGTCGCGTTGCGGGGTCAGGTCGCCGTTGGCGCGGCGCCAGCCAATTTCACCGTTCAGGCGCAGCAGGGTGTCGGGGGTAATTGAAAATTCAGAATAGCTTCTTACCCCCAGGGTCAGGGTCGTGATGGTGTTGGTCTGGCGCTTCGAGTGCAGTGCGGCAGGTCCGCCGGTTTCAGAGAAGCTGCCGGTACGTTGATGCGTCCAGCCCAGGCGCCCGAAGGGCTCAAGCGCGGTCGTTGTTGATACGGGCAAGGCGTATCCGACTTCGGTGTAGGCCTGCATCTGCTGGCCGGTGTAATCGGCGCTCAGGGTCTGGTTGCCCCCTGCGGTAATGTTGCTGCGTTGCATGTCGATGTCATGACGGGTCCAGGCACCAGAGGCGCGCCAGTGAATGGCGTTGCCATCGGCAGTGCTCCAGCGTTTGGCACCGTAAAGGGCGACGGTGTAACTGTCGGTATTGGCGCGGCTGTTAAGGTCGTCTATTTGGGTCCGGCCGTCGTGATAGCCCAGGGCCGCACCAATGAAGGTGTCGTTGTTCAGTGCAAAGTCGCCACCCAGATAAAACCCGTTGGTGCGGGTGCGTGCACTGGCGGTGCCGTCGTTGTCATTCATGTCGGCCCATTCGCGCTGAATCGAGACCCACATGGGTTTGTGGGCCGAGGGGGCGGCACTGAACAGGCCATTGATGCGCTGCGCAGAGGTGTTGGCCCACAGTGTGGTTTGGTTGAACAGGGCTGACTGCACGCTGGCATGGGCTTCGCCGCTCAATTGGTCCATCTTGCCGGCAAAGTGGTTGGTGCCCCCATTCAGAAGTTCGTCGTAAAGGGCCGACAGCGCAGCCGGTGGTGATGCCGAGTGCCGGTCAAGGCCTTGGGCAACGGCCGTTTGATTGGCCGTTTCGGTATAACGGGCGAACGGTGTGGCACTGCGGGTGACGGCAACCGACAGCCCCGCACCCCCGGCCCCCGGAATCACGCCGGGCGTCAGGAATACCAGCGAGCTGTCGATGCGCAGGCCGTTGTTCGTGACCGTGGGCGCGCGCACGATGTCATATGAAACACCCTGCCGAAACGGGCCGCCTTCTAGTAACAGTACCGAGCCGGCGTCCAGGGTGGCGGTACCCGCAACATTAAGGATGTCGTAGGCGCTGCTGCCTTCAACCTCGACGGCCAGCACCGAGCCTGCGGTAGCGGTGTAATCGCCAAGAATGTTCAGCGTACCGATTGAATTGCCGGGGGCGACAGTGCCCTTGTTGACAAGGGTGCCAACGTTGCCCGAGCCTCGCAGGGTGCCCGCCGTGTTAACGGTTGTCGTGCTGCGGGGTGCCAATGTACCGTTAACGATCATTTCGCCGCCATTGACGTAGGTGTTACCCGTGTTGTTGATGCCGGCCACAATCAGCGTCCCCCCTTCAAGGGTTGTGCTTCCGGTATAGCTGTTGATACCGCTTAGGGTCAGCGTGCCAGCCCCGCGTTTGATCAGCGAGCCGCGCTGCAACGGGTTTTCGGGGTCTGCGAAAAGGTCGCCAATGTCGTTTGAGAAGGTGGCGTTATAGCCTTGGGTGTCGACATCAAACGTCGAGACAAACAAGCCGGGCCCGCGCACGGCCTTCCCGGCATTAAGCAAGCCCCAGCCATAGGTTGCATCGAACCGTCTGCCGTCGCCAGGCGTTAAATCAGTGGCCGTTGTCAGCAGGGTTTGCTGCAGGTGGTAGGCCGTGAAGAACGGAAAGGCTTCTTTGGTCAGGGCAACAGCACCCGTGACGTGCGGCGCGGCCATTGATGTGCCCGATTTTCGGGTGTAGTCGCCTTTATTGCCGACTGACGCAATGCCCTTGTTGTTTTTGATGTTGATCTCGTCAGACAAAATGCTGCCAGGTGCAGACAGGCACCATGAGCGCGCATCACCGCATTTGTTTGAGAAGAAGGACAGCTGGCCTGTATCGGCATCGACCGATGCTACCGCCAGCCAGTTGTCTTTAAGGTCCGGGAACAGCACGGGAGCCCCGCCAAGAAAATCGGGGTGGGGCTGACCTTCATTGCCGGTTGCAAACACCATCAGGGTGCCGGCCGCTTTCAGGTTGCGAAAGGCGCCGACCGTGCCGCCAAAAAGTGTGTCGGCATTGAAGCTGCCGGTGTAACCGCCATGGGTGCTCAGGCCAAAGTCGTTGATGTTGCAGGGCCGGTTGGTGTCACCGCTGGTCCGCAGTTTACAGTCGTTAACGCCCAGGCTGTTATTGATGACGACCAAACGTTGCTGTGCCATGTAGTTCCAGGCTTTGGCAAAAATAAAGTCGATGGCTTTGGCCGACTGAGCATACTCCGGGCCGTCATCAAGGGTAATGCCGTCGTCGTCATCATCATCGTCGTCGCCATCTTCATCCGGGTTATACCCGTAACGGGTTGAAAAGAGGGTCGCGTTGAAGGCCACGCCATGCATGCCGGTATTGTCGCGGTGGGCCGCCATAATGCCGCTGACATGAGAACCGTGGCCATTGTCATCGATGCCGCTGGTCTGGTTGACAGCCTGGCTTGACTGGAAGTCATACCCTCCCGCAAGTTTGCCGGCAAACTCGGGGTGCCAGGGCACGATGCCAGAGTCAACGATGCCCAGAGTGATGCCGCGCCCGGTGTAACCCTGCTCGTAGGCCTGCGCGGCATTGATCATGCCCAGACCCTTTTGATTTTGATACTCAGTGGTGTCGAACTGGCTTTGTGCATACGCGGGGTTGTGCAGTACACAAAAAACGGCCAGCACGGCGGCGTTGCAGCCTGGAAAAAGTCGGTTGATCATTTGTCTCGGGGTCGGCCTTTAACCAGAGGTCTGGCGGGCCCGGTGGCGTTTAGGGATTCCGACTTTAGCATTTTTTGGTAACAGTTGTGCTGTGCCGTCTTGAAATACCCACAGTAGCCCTCAGTTAGCATTCACCGGCCTAAAACCGGGGGGCTGTGTGGTGTTCACCATAGCCACTGTTTACTGTTTAACCAAATTTAAAGGTGTCCCGTCATGAGTCAAACCGAAGCTGCTGCGCCTGCTGAAACCCTGGGTTTTCAGGCCGAAGTCAAACAGTTGCTGCATCTGATGATTCACTCGCTGTACAGCAACAAAGAAATTTTTCTTCGTGAACTGGTCTCCAATGCGTCTGATGCGTGCGACAAGCTTCGCTTTGAAGCCATCGACAACCCTGACCTGATGCAGGGCGATACCGACTTGCGCATCCGGGTTGAATACGATGCCGACAAGCGCACCATTACCATTTCCGATAACGGGATCGGCCTGTCGCGTGACGAGGCCGTGGCTAACCTGGGTACGATTGCGCGCTCGGGCACGAAAGAGTTTTTCTCCCGCCTGACCGGTGACAAGCAAAAAGATGCCAATCTGATTGGCCAGTTCGGGGTGGGCTTTTATTCGTCCTTTATCGTGGCCGACAAGGTATCGGTGCTCAGTCGTCGTGCCGATGCCGAACCGACTGAAGCGGTTTTGTGGGAATCGGACGGGCAGGGCGAGTTCTCAGTGCTTACGGTTGAAAAGGCCGATCGCGGTACGTCGATCACCTTGCACTTGCGGGCTGATGAAGATGACTTTTTAAGCGGCTGGAAGCTGCGCGAAGTATTGCGCCGCTACTCTGACCACATTTCGCTGCCGGTACAGATGCTCAAGGAAGAGT
>JAAYID010000252.1 GCA_012744285.1 Alcaligenaceae bacterium | reverse complement strand
CCCCACGCCGGGCTGGCTGTCAAGTGCAATATCGCCTCCGCCCATGGCATGGACCAGACGCTGGGAAATGATCAGGCCAAGGCCGGAGCCCCCGTATTTTCGGCCGATTGAATTATCAGCCTGGCTGAACGCCTTGAACAAACGCCCCCGTTGGGCCTCTGTGATGCCGATACCGGTATCTTGCAGCGTAAAACGCAACCAGTCACTGACATCGTCGCTTTTCTCAAGGACGACCGTCAGACCCACCTGGCCCTGGGCGGTAAATTTCAAGGCATTGCTGAACAGGTTCTGCAAGACCTGGCGCAGCCTCAGGACATCGCCTTGATAAACAACGGTATCAAGACTACCGGTACGTACCTGAAGATCAAGCCCCTTTTCGCTGGCAAGGGGCTGGAACAAACTCACGACCGGACCAACCGCCTCGGACAACGCAAACGGACGAGACTCCAGCGTGAGCCGCTGCGCCTCGATTTTTGAAAAGTCGAGGACATCATTAAGCAACTCAAGCAAATTGCGGGCAGACTGGCCGATTTTCTGCAACCGGTCGTGCAACACCGCAGGATCGGTATCGTCCAGACCCAACTGGCTCAGACCGATGATGCCGGCCAGTGACGTTCGCACTTCGTGGCTCATGCTGGCCATGAAAACAGATTTTTCCTGATTGGCCTGTTCGGCCTGGGCCTTGGCCTGTTCCAGAGCCTGGCGCGATTGAACAATAGTATCGATACTGGTGTAGGTACCCATGACGAGCACCGGCCGCTGCTGGCTGTCAACCTCAATGACCTTGCCGCGCGACTCAACCCAGGTCCAGCCGCCTTGGGCATTGCGAAGCCTGAATTGGGAACGGATACGGGTGTCGGGCTGCATGACGCTTGCTCGAGCAAAGACATCCGGAGCATCGTCAGGGTGTATCAACGTGCGCAAGACATCAAGGTCAAGCGGGAACTGGCCGGACGTATACCCCAACAACGTCCAGGCCTCGTCAGACCACTGAATGTGATT
Organism: Alcaligenaceae bacterium; assembly: GCA_012744285.1. Classification (GTDB taxonomy): domain Bacteria; phylum Pseudomonadota; class Gammaproteobacteria; order Burkholderiales; family Burkholderiaceae_B; genus Neopusillimonas; species Neopusillimonas aromaticivorans. The sequence goes on along the minus strand of JAAYID010000252.1, from coordinate 3,965 downwards.
TGTATGCAGGTCCCAGCGCCAGACCCCGATTTTTGACGCTTCAAGCGTCAGCCGAAAGCGGGTCTGGGTTTCCTGCAGCTCATCAGCCTGGCGTTTTTTTTCGGTGATGTCATAAACATATCCATGCCAGAGTACCGAACCATCATCAAGCCGCTGCGGACTGGCCTGGCCGTTCAGCCAGCGCTCTGGCAGGCCTGGCCGGCAAATACGAAACTCTTCTTTCCAGAGGCCAAGCGTGTGGGCCGAGTGCTGAATACTTTGCTGGACACGCGACAAGTCATCGGGATGCAGCAGATTGAAAATGGTGCTGGCATCGGCCACCGCCTGTTCGGCCGTAACGCCATAAATACGATAAACGCCCTTGCTGACATAAGGAAATGCCCCGTGTCCGTCAGGATAAAGCACAAACTGGTGCAAAACGCCTGGCACATGCTCGGACAGCCGGTTCAGGCGCTCGGCCAGCCCCGCCATACCGGTATCTGCCGAATGCTGGTACAACAGATCGGCCGCCGACCCGGTCGCGACATGACTGGCGTCGTCATCGGCAACCCCCAACATGAAATAACGCGACCACCCTGTTTTACGCGACATCACCAGCCCTCCGCGGCTGACACAAATGAAAGCATTCTAGTACAGCTTGAAAAGATCACGCAGAACGGATCACTGGTTTTGACGAAACGCCTCAATAGCACGTGCACGTGTGACCTTCAGGTCAACCATCATCGCCGGATAGCCACATGCCACACGCTGCGGGCCTGACGGGTCATGGATGTCGGACGCCGGAACCCGGGCCAGTTCAGGCACCCAGCGACGGATAAACGTCCCCTGCGGATCAAATTTTTCAGACTGGCTGACCGGATTGAACACACGAAAATAAGGTGCAGAATCGGCCCCGGTTGATGCGCTCCATTGCCAGCCACCGTTGTTGGCCGCCAGATCGCCGTCAATCAGGTGGCGCATGAAAAACGCTTCGCCCTTGCGCCAGTCAATCAGCAAGTTCTTGCTCAGGAACATGGCAACAATCATGCGCAAACGGTTATGCATCCAGCCGGTTGCCAACAACTGGCGCATGGCCGCATCGACAATGGGCACACCGGTTTCCCCGCGGGCCCATCGCGCGAAGTCGTCGGGCGCTTCGCGCCACGCCACACCAAGCGTTTCCTGCCGCATCGGCTGATGCATCGACAGCGCCGGATAAGCCATCATAAGATGCCAATAGAACTCTCGCCACAACAACTCGGTAATCCACGTCACCACACCGGTCTGCCCCGTATCGAATTCGCCCTGGTTCACGCCGAGTGCGGCATCCAGACACTGACGTGCGGAAACCAGCCCCGCCGCCAGATACGGGGACAACGTGCTGGTCCCGTTCAAGGCCGGGAAATCACGATCTTTCTGGTAACTGGCCACGCGATCGGCCATGAACCCGTCGAGCCGCCGGTGGGCCTCGGTGGTTGACGCAGGCCATTGCTCCGCCATTCGTTGCGCCACGTCAGCCGACAGGGCAGCCACCCCAAGACGGGCCATCAGGGCATCCGGTGCGGGCATAGCCTGAACCTGCGGGGGCACCGTCCATGAACGCCCACCAGGCGCAGCAAGCGGCCGTAACGGCGCTGCCCGCAATCGGGCACGGCACGCTTTGGCAAACGGCGTGAAAACACGATAAGGTGCCCCTGACCCCGTCTGTACGGTGCCCGGTTTAAGCAAGGTGGCACCATCAAAACCAGTCAGTGCTATACCGTGCTCGGCCAGCAACCGGTAGGTGGCACGATCACGACGACGTTCGTTAACCCCGTACTCGCGATTGCAGAAGACCTGCTGCACACCCAGCGACTGGCAAAGATCGAGCAAAGCCTGGGGCACGTCTGACCAGGCCCCTGCCTGCAACGCGACCAGCGGAACCCCCAGCGCGTCAAGCTCGGCACGCAACGACGCCAGTGCACGCCGCCAAAAATCGATTTTGACGGGTGCATCATCATGCAACTGCCACTGATCCGGGGAAACAACGTACACGCCCACGACAGGCCCCGCCTCGGCGGCTGCGATCAAGGCCGGTTGGTCGGCGATACGCAAATCATTACGGAACCAGCACAGGGATACAAGGTCTGACATGACGACTACCCGGAAATTGAAACATGGCCTTTCGACCTGATGCGAAGATCAACCCTCGAAATTAGCACTAAACGTATTCCATGCCCAGCAAAAATCCGGGATTCTGAAACGTCAACCGTTACACTACAACCTTGGGTACATTGACGACCCGTTTCATGCCCCTTTAAAAGGCGTTGCTACCTGCCGACACGTTATGTCCTGCCGCCATGACGTAAATCCGGCACCCGTATTTCACCCATCTGGTACACCGCATGCTTGACACCTTTATTCACCGACTGAAAAAATCTCGCCCTGTACAGATCACCGCCGTGCTCGCCGTCATCGCCGCAGCGTGGCTGGGTACTTCACCCAACCACGGGCCGGTCGCCGCCGCCCAGGTTCTTCAGTGCACCGTCAGCCATGTGCATGATGGCGATACACTGCGTGCCGAGTGTCCCGGCAGCAAGAAGCCTGCCCGCGTGCGGATCCGCCAGATTGACGCCCCTGAACTGGACCAGAAATACGGTATTGCATCGCGTGATTACCTGCGCCAGATTTGCCGTAAAGGCGACCCTGTTCAACTGAACGTGAACAGCGTCGACCAGTACGACCGGTTGCTGGCCGATGTGCAGTGCAGCGGCACTGATGTCGGCATCACCATGGTAGGTGCCGGCGCAGCCTGGGTATACGAACAGTACGTCGAAAGCCAGGCGCTGGCGGATGCCGAGAAACAGGCGCGTCAGGCACGCAAAGGCTTGTGGCGCGACCACGACGCCGTAGCCCCCTGGCAATTTCGCCGTGAACAACGTCAATAACATTTCTGATATCAACCATGACAGCCTGGTCCATACTTGATCTCGTCCGCATCCGCGACAACGGTAATGCCGGTATTTCTTTGAACAATGCCCGTGATCTGGCCGCCCATGCCGAACACTGGGGTTACACCCGATTCTGGATGGCCGAACATCACAACATGCCGGGCATCGCCAGCGCCGCAACCTCGGTGGCCATTTGCCACGTTGCGGCGGGTACATCAACTATCCGGGTCGGTGCCGGCGGCATCATGCTGCCCAACCATTCACCCCTGGTCATCGCCGAGCAGTTCGGCACACTGGACGCCTTGTTCCCCGGGCGTATCGACCTGGGACTGGGCCGCGCACCCGGTACCGACCAACTGACGTTGCGTGCCCTGCGCCGCCATCCCGGCAGCGCCGACGCCTTCCCGCAAGATGTCCTGGAACTCCAAGCACTGCTGGGTCCCATACAACCTGGCCAGCGTATCCGTGCCATTCCCGGTGCCGACAGCAATGTACCGCTTTGGATACTGGGGTCAAGCACCTTTGGTGCTGCACTGGCAGGCCAGTTCGGACTGCCCTATTCGTTTGCCTCGCACTTTGCACCGGACTACCTGTACACCGCCCTGGAAACGTACCGGTCGCAGTTCACACCGTCGGAACAGCAGGCAACGCCCCACGCCATGGTGGGTGTGAATATTATTGTGGGCGACACCGACCAGGAAGCCCGCCGCCTGGCAACCACCCAGCAAATGTCGACCACCCACTTGCTGCGGGGCGACCGCTGCCCCAGCAAACCACCCATTGACGATATCGACAGCTACTGGAGCCCCGAGGAAAAGCGCCAGGCACAACGCATGCTGGGGTGTTCAATTATCGGCAGCCCGCAAACCGTGCGTAACGGCCTTGAGGCGCTGCTGGAACGCACACGCGCCAATGAACTGATGATCGTGTCTGATGTTTATGATCATCAATTACGTCTGCAATCGTACCAACGCATCGCCGACATCATGAAATGCCTGGCGGCATAATTCCGTCCGGACGATTTTGACCAATCGGCCACCTGACTCTGGACAACTG
>JAAYID010000251.1 GCA_012744285.1 Alcaligenaceae bacterium | reverse complement strand
TTCCCTTGGCACGAGCAACCACACCAAGTGCCTTGGCAATATAAGCGGCATCGCCTGTTTCAAAAGCATCAGCCATAAAAAAAGCAATTTCCTCATCATCGACCAAGGCCTTTGCAGGATCATAAGTTGTCAGTTTTTCAGTCATTTTTTTCGTTCCATTCGTTGGCGAGCCTTTTTGCGGTCGCAATATCTCGGGCTTGGGTGTTTTTGTCACCGCCTGATTTCCACGATCTGACTCCAGTCTGTCGTGTACGCCGGGGTCTTGCGCTCTTGTTTCATGGCCCATGCGGTGTCATGGTCATGCAAGGTACTGGCCGGCACAAGGGTTGACTTGCCGTAACGCTGGTTAATGCCATCGATGGTTTGCATGATTTTTGAAGCGTTTTTTCCTGCTTTGGCCTCGGGCAAGGGCTCGAACAATGACAGTTGCTGGTTGGCGCGGTTCAGGGGTTCAATATCCAGCAAACAGACCCCGGCTTTGGCATAGTTGAAGCCCGGCCGGAAGATGCGTTTCAACCCTTGGCGAACGGCATCCAGCATGGCCCGGGTGTCATCGGTTGTTCTGGCAAGGGGCACTACAATGCTGCCGGAATAGGGCGGGTCGTTGCGAAAGAAGCTGGTGCGGGCAAATACGTAGACGGCCCCTGTGGCACTTTCTTGTGCCCGTAACCGTTCGGCGGCCCGGGCGGTGAATACGCTTAGGGCCTCGAACAGGTCGTTGACGTGCTGCACGGGGTGCCCAAAACTGCGCGAGCACATGATTTGCTGTTTTTCGGCAGGAAATTCTTCCCAGCCCAGCCGGGGCAAGCCCGCCAGCTCTTCTGCGGTCTTGGCCAGCACCACGGAAAACTTGTCGCGAATGACTCGGGTGTCTGCGCACGCCAGATCGGCCGCAGTGGCAATGCCCAGTTCACGCAGCTGGGGGGCCAGACGCCGGCCGACGCCCCAGACGTCTTCAATCGGTACATGCACCAAGGCGCGCAAGCGTCGGGTGTCGTCGAGTTGTGCCAGGTCACAAACGCCTTGCAGACGCGGTATTTTTTTGGCCAGGTGGTTCGCCAGTTTGGCCAGGGTTTTGGTGGGGCCAATACCCACGCAGGTGGGGATGCCGATCCATTGCCGGATGCGGGTACGAATGGCGGTACCGATGTCCCGGCCCGACCCCGGCACACCGGTCAGGTCAAGAAAAGACTCGTCAATGGAATAAATGTCTTGCCGGGGTGAAAACTGCCCGATGATGTTCATCATGCGGTGGCTCATGTCGCCGTACAGTGCGAAGTTGGCGGACAGGGCCACCAGCCCGTGGGTATCGGCCAGATGACGTATCTTGAACCAGGGGGCCCCCATTGTGATGCCCAGATCTTTGGCTTCTTGTGTGCGCGCGATGGCGCAGCCGTCGTTGTTGCTGAGCACGACCAAAGGTTTGCCTTCGAGGCCGGGCCGCATGACCCGTTCGCACGAGCAATAAAAGCTGTTGCCGTCGATCAGGGCGATGCGTTGGTGGTGTGTGGTCGGAACGTCCATGTCACGACTCCCCAGATATACAGCTCTTGGCCGTCTTTCAGTTCGATGTGGGCAAAGGTGGGGTTGGCGCAGTCAAGCCGCACGACCCCTTTGCGTTTGTAGAGCCGTTTGACGGTGTATTCGCCATCAATGACGGCAACCACGATACGGCCATGCGCCGGCGTGACCGAGCGGTCAACGATGACGTAATCGCCGTCGAGGATGCCGGCATCACGCATGGAGTCGCCTCGAACCCGCATGAAAAACGTGGCATCGGGTTGTTTGACGAGCAGATCGTTCAGGTCGAGCCGTTTTTGGGCATGGTCTTGGGCAGGGCTTGGAAAGCCACATTGCACGGTGCCGGGAATATTCCAGACCGGAACGGACAGATGGCGGATGGGGGCGGGCTCAAACATAAATATACTGTAAATAAAAACAGTATATTAGTTTGGGATGAAAGATGGCAACCGCCGCGAGTTCGACCGGGTGCCCGGTTTAAGAATTGAAGATTGGGTTGCCCAGGCGGGATGAATGCCCGTTAATTTTTTTATTTCAATGGAAACAATACTTCGTTAGCCTATCGTGCTTTGAAACGCACCCGGTGCAACCTGCAGCTGGTTGATCATGACATGCTGGAGGAGATTGAAAGCTTCCATGATCAAGATTGCCTGCAGAACGATTTAACCCGTTCGATCAGTGGGCGGTAACCGCTATTTTCAATCCTGTAGCTTTCAGAACTGCCGTCAGCGTTTTGATAGTTGGATTACCTCGGCTCGAAAGTGTTCGGTAAAGCGTTTCACGCGAGAGATGCGTCTTCTCTGCTACCTCGGCAATTCCACCCCTGGCCTGCACGACCTTACGCAGGGCTGTAAGATAAGTTCGAGGATCGTCGTCTTCAGCTGCAACATTCAAAAACTCAGCCGCAAACTCGGGATCTTGAAGTTGCTTAATTAGCCAGTCGTCATGTCGGACAATAGGTTTCATTTCTTGCTCCTTTGCTGCCATTCATTCCAGCGCTTAATAGCCGTGTTGATATCCGCCGTCTGGGTG
>JAAYID010000250.1 GCA_012744285.1 Alcaligenaceae bacterium | reverse complement strand
AGTCCAGACGGCGTCGTTGGCGTCCATGATCGCCGGCGGGTTGGCCTTTGCCAATGCCAATCCGGCCAACGAGGTGCCCGTGCCGGCAGATACCACCTTCGAGCTGTTCCAGACAGAAGTTGAGGCCATGGCCGAGCCCGATGGGCCTGCCTTCCGGGTGGATATGGTGTTCAACCATTCTGTCCGAGGCCTCAAGGTTGGTGCGCCCGTCGAGTTTCGCGGCATGGAGCTCGGAAATGTCTACGACATCGATCTTGAGTTCGACACCGAGAAACGGCAGTTTCATGTCTTGGTCAAGGCCAATCTCTATCCGCGTCGTTTTGGCAATGCCTACGATCGAATCATGACCCTTGAGTCTGCCAGCCAGTACCCGGGGCGTCTGCTCCTGGGGCCAATGATCAATCATGGGTTAAGGGCGCAGTTGCAGGCGGGCAGCCTGCTGACGGGTCAACAGTTTGTCGCGCTGGATTTTTTCCCGCAGGCCGATAAAGTGACTTTTGACGCAACGCAGGACCCGGTCATGATTCCGACCATTCCCGGCAATTTTGACCGTTTGCAGGAACAGATCAGTGCCATTGTCACCAAACTTAACGCGGTTCCGTTTGACGGTATTGGTAAAGACCTGCGCGATGGGCTGGCTTCCATGAACACGTTGCTCAAAGAGATCAATACGTCGGTGGCCCCCCAGGCCGCAGCGGCGCTCAAAGAGGCCCGTCGTTCTCTGGAAAATGTAAATGCCTTACTGTCTGCCGATTCGCCCAGTGGCACCAATCTTGAGCGCACGTTGCGTGAATTGACCGGGGCAGCACGTTCCCTGCGTAACCTTGGTGATTATTTGCAGGCTCACCCCAATGCGTTGATCGGTGGTCGTGGTGCCGATCGTTTGCCTGAATAGGATGCTTAGTATGACTGCAGGTCGTCAGTTGCTTTCCAGTGTTTGTGTTTTTCCGATGCGGCGTTCTGGCCGTGCACGCGTTTCTTCCACTGCAGCCATGGCCTCTACTGCGCGGGTAGTTCGGCGTGTCGCGAGTGGTCTGGCGTGTGCTGTTGTTTTGGCCGGGTGTGCCGCTTCAAACAGCCAGTATTACAGTCTGCAGACAGTGTCTGATTCCAGGCCAAAAGCAGTGAATTCAATCGCTGACGCCCTCAACGTGCAGAGCGTCAGTATTCCGGCACAGGTTGACCGTCCGCAGCTGGTTTTAGCGGGTCGTACCGACGGGGCTGTCAGCGTCATGAACGATTCGTTATGGGTGGCACCCCTTGCCGACGAGATTCGTCTGGCGGTGGCCAGCCGTCTCGGCCAGCAACTGGGTGTGCCCGATGTGAATGGTACGGGCGCCCCCGCCAATTTGCCCTTGTGGGGTGTAAAGCTGGATGTTCAGCGTTTTGAGGCCATGTACGGCAAGTACGTGCAGGTTCAGACCAGCTGGCGGTTGTCTCGTCGGCCTGAAACAAAAGGCGATGGGTTGCCTGTAGTTTGCCGCGCGAATGTACAGGTTCCTGCTGTTGGCGGGGTTGACGCGACGGTACGCGCCTACCAGCAGGCTCTGGTGCAGGTTGCTGATGTGATTGCGGCCCAGGTCGCGGCAGGCCGTCTGGGTGACAACGCCGGAATGACCCACCCGAAAATTGATCTGGGTTCAGGGTTGACCTGGCAAGGCTGCTCCGGGGCTGCCGATTGACGGAAATCCGGTGCCTGCTTGTGTGAGTCGGGCCAGTGTTTAAATTTCTGTAAGTGGCGCCGGTTTCTACGACTGTGGCTTAACGCTGGCGGGTGCCGCCAGTCGAGTACGACAGTTCAGGTTAGGGCCTTCGTCATGATTATGATGCGGCTGGGGGCGGCATCAACTACGCCCGGTGCTGCCAAAACCACCATCACCACGGCTGCTTTCTTCAAAGTCGTCAACGAGGTCGAAATCGACCTGTTGAACAGGTACAAAAACCAGCTGTGCCAGCCGTTCCATGGGTTCCAGTTTGAAGGGCGTTGCCCCGCGGTTCCAGGCTGACACCATAAGGGGCCCCTGGTAGTCGGAATCGATCAGGCCAACCAGATTACCCAGCACGATACCGTGTTTATGGCCCAACCCCGAGCGTGGCAAAATGACGGCGGCATAGCCAGGATCGCCGATGTGAATTGATAAACCGGTAGGTACCAGTTGTGTTTGTCCGGGTTCAAGTATCAAGGGTTCGTCCAGGCAGGCCCTCAAGTCAAGTCCGGCTGAACCGGGGGTGGCATAGGCCGGAAGGCAATCCTGCATACGGGGGTCGAGCACTTTCAGAGCAATTTTTTTCATGGGGTCAGACGTCTTCGTTGATGGTGCGTGATTTGCGCTTGCGGATAAGGGTCAGGGTGATCCAGACGGCAATGACTACCGACAGCACGAAACTGATGACCAGCCCGGCGTTGGTGCCGTTTGAGCCCAGCGCACCAATACTTTTTCCGGTCAGGTAGCCTGGCAGCAACATGACAGGAATCCAGACGATGGCAGACAGGATGTTGGCGACCTGAAATCGCCCGTGGCGCATTTTCATGACGCCAGCGACGGTTGGCAAAATCGCGCGCAGCGGGCCCAGAAAGCGCCCGGCAAAAATGGACAGCATGCCGTACCGATAAAAGAAGTGCCGGGCCCGCGCGACGGCACGACGCTGCTTGTTAAGGGGCCAGCGATGAATGATTCTGGGCCCCAGCAAACGTCCAATATAGTAAGAAATGGCGTCGCCCACTACCGCACCGACGATACCCCAGAAAACAACAGGCCCTGCATCCAGGGTACCGTTTCCAACCAGCCCCCCGACGACCAGCATGACGGCTGTGGCGGGGATCGCGATGCCGACGACCAGCAGTGACTCACCCATGGCCAGCAGCCCCAGGATGAATGCCGCCCATTCCTGGTTGTTATTGATGAGCAGGGTGATTTCGTTAACGATTTGTTCCATGAGAGGCCTGATGAAGAACGGGAAGGGCAGCTATTGATGCCAGGGTCAGCGTTATGGGATGCGCTGGGCAATGGCCTGAATCAGGGCCCGTGCCGCTTGCAGTTTATGCAGTTTGGGTTGCGGGTGGGCACCGTTATCGTCGAACAGAATGAAGGTGGTGGTCTCGCCTTCCATGGCGTCCTGGGCCAGATTGCCAACCAGCAACGGGATGCCTTTGCGACGTCGCTTGGCGGCCGCGTACTCGTGCAGATTTTCTGTTTCGGCCGCAAAGCCGACACACCAAGGGCCATCGGGCAGGGCGGCAACCTCGGCCAGAATGTCCGGGTTGGGGGCGAACTGCAGTGCGGGCGGGCCGGACGATGCCTGGCCTTCCACTTTTTTGATCTTGTGATCGGTGGCATTGGCCACATGCCAGTCAGCCACTGCCGCTACTGCAATGAAGATGTCGGCCTGGCCAGTGTGCTGCATGACGGCAGCATGCATCTGGCGGGCACTTTCGATGCTGATACGCTCAACGCCCCAAGGACACGGCAGAGCGGTAGGGCCGGACACCAGGGTGACGGTGGCGCCCGCCTCGCGGGCCGCCTGCGCCAGTGCGTAGCCGGTTTTACCGGACGAACGGTTGCTGATGACCCGCACCGGGTCGATGCGTTCGGCCGT
>JAAYID010000249.1 GCA_012744285.1 Alcaligenaceae bacterium | reverse complement strand
TGTGGAAAGAGCATCGGCTGTACAACCCGGGCCGGGGCCAGGGCAAGCCCGTCGTCGTCATTGGTGCAGGCACCGCCAGCGCCATGCTGGTGCGCGAACTGGAACGCAGACCCGACTGGCAGGTTGTGGCTCTGGTTGACGATGACCGCAAAAAATGGGGCCTGGAAATTGCCGGTTGCCGGGTAGAAGGCGGCACCCACCAATTGCAAGAAGTGCTTACCCGATGGGAAGCCCAGCATGCCATTCTGGCCATGCCCTCGGCCAGTCGCGCCACCCTGCAGCACATCACCCAGGCCACTCGCGATGCCAAAGCGCAACTGTTTACCGTACCGGGGCTTAGCGAATTGATGAGCGGTCGTGTCGCCGTCAATGTGATGCGGCCTGTCAGCATCGAAGATCTGCTGGGGCGTGCCAGCATTCATATTGACACCGAGAATGTCAGGCACATGCTGAAGGGCAAACGCCTGCTGGTCACCGGCGCAGGCGGCTCCATCGGCAGCGAACTGTGCCGTCAGCTGGCACGCTTCGAACCGGCCCTTATCGTCCTGCTGGACTCAAGCGAATTCGCCCTGTACACCATCGAGCAATGGTTCAGCGTCAACTGCCCCGAAACGGCAGTTGTTCCTCTGGCTGCCGACGTCAAAGACGACCCGCGCCTGAAGCACATTTTCGACCGCTGGCAACCTGAAGTCGTATTTCATGCCGCCGCCTACAAGCACGTGCCCCTGATGGAAACCTGGAATGCCTGGCAGGCCGTACGCACCAATGTGCTGGGCACGTTACGGGTGGGCCAGCATGCCCTGCGCACCTGCGCCGAACGCTTCGTACTGATTTCAACCGACAAGGCCGTTAACCCCACCAACGTCATGGGCGCCACCAAGCGCATGGCCGAAATGGTTTGCGAACTGCTGCAACAGCAAAGCAACGGCACCACCAGCTTTCAGATGGTGCGTTTCGGCAATGTGCTGGGCAGCACCGGCAGCGTCATCCCCAAGTTTCAGGAACAGATCGCCAAAGGCGGGCCGGTTACCGTCACCCACCCGGACATCACCCGTTACTTCATGTCGATTCCGGAAGCCGCGCAATTGGTGCTTCAAGCGGCCAGCATGGGCCGTGGCGGCGAGATTTTCGTGCTCGACATGGGTGAGCCCGTAAAAATTGTCGACCTTGCCAAGAGCATGATTCAATTGTCCGGGTTCCGTGAAAACGAAATCGCCATCAAATTTACCGGCCTGCGCCCCGGCGAGAAGCTGTACGAAGAGCTGCTGGCCGACAACGAACACACCCTGCCCACACACCACGAAAAACTGCGCATCGCCAAAGCGCGCACGGTCGATGCCGCGCTATATGACTTCGTGCTTGAGCTGGCCACAACGCAAGACACCCGCGACATTGATGATGATGCGGTGCGTAAAATGCTAGGGCAGTGGATTCCGGAATACCAACCCGCCACGGCTACAGACAACACGACCTGAACCACCGAAAAACCAATTCGTCATGTAGTGCAGTGTGACGAAAATATCCTACTTTAATAAAACAAATAACTCTACTAAAATGGGGTATCAGCGCATTCGGAGACTCAAATGCTTCAAACACTACGTAAAGCCGGTGGGTCCCTTGTCATGACGGTGCCCAAGGCCTTTATCGATCAAAACGGGCTTGGTGAAGGCTCACAGGTCGAACTCAAGCTGTCAGGCACGAAAATGACGATCGAAGCACCCAAGCGCCCGCGCTATAAACTAACCGACCTGATGGCCGAAATGGGCCAAGGCCTGCCTCATATTGAAGGGTGGGATGACATGCCTTCGGTCGGGCTAGAGAACGAATAATGGCCTATGTCCCGAACCGGGGTGACATTGTTCATCTTGAATTTGACCCCTCTTCGGGCAACGAAATAAAAGGCCGTCACTTCGGCCTGGTTCTAAGCGCTAAAGTCTTCAATCAACAGGGGCTTGCCATGATATGCCCGATTTCACAGGGCGCTGCAGCCGCAGCACGCACCTATGGCACCGTGGTAACCCTCATGGGATCAGGGACAGACACCCAGGGTGCAGTGCACTGCCATCAACTTAAATCGCTTGATTGGCGGGCACGTAAAGTGCGCCTGAAAGAGACCGCACCGCAACCCATTGTTGACGAGGTTTTGGCAAGGGTCGAAGCCATTTTATTTGACTGAATCAACTCTCTGCAGTTACTGGCCAGCATAGGCCTTCCTGCAGCAGCATCAAAAAAGGGCCCCACGGGGCCCTTTAACATTGCACTGACGACCTGATCAACGCCGCGCGGCCAGTACCGCCGGCGCATTCATGTCATCAAGACGCACGGTTTCAGGCCCGAAAAACGCCAGGCTGGCGGCGTCAATAGTGCTGGCATCCAGTGTATTGGCCACACCCGACAAGGTCAGGCGTGCCAGCACATATTGCAAACGCGCCTGCGCCAAGTCAAGCTGCGAACGGTAGAACCGGTCTTGCGAATCAAGAATATCAATAATGCTGCGAGTACCGGCTTCGAAGCTTTTTTCAACCGCCTGCAAAGCCGCTTTGTTCGAAGCCACCGCCACTTCAAGCGCCCCGATACGCTGCGCACCGCTGATCACGGCCTGATACTGACGCGTGACCTCGACGGCAATGCGCTCGCGCGTGGCGGCTAATTCTTCAGACGCACGGTCACGGTTGTGGCGTGCCTGACTGACCTGGGCGCTGGTCAAACCACCGCTGAACACCGGCAAGTTCACCTGAATACCCACCGAGGTAGTATTGCTGTCTTGATTACGGGTAGAAATGGTTTCATTGCTGACATCCCGGCGTGACGCCACCACATCAACTGAAGGCAAATGACCGCCGAAAGCACGGTCAATTTCCTGGCTGGTGATACGCACGCCTTCCTGGCCGGCGCGAACTTCGCCGTTGGCGGCCATGGCCATGGCCAACCATTCGGCCTGGGTGGCCGGTTGCAACGGACGCGGCTTGAAATCGGCCGACAACGTGGTAAGTTCAACCGGAGAACTACCCAGCATTTCCTGCAGTTCACGCCGCGCCACCACCAGGGCATCTTCGGCCTGGATGACGTCGGCACGCGACAAATCGCGGCGTGACTTGGCTTCGTAGACGTCGGTTACCGTGCCTTCACCGCCATCGAAGCGACGCTGGGCGGCAACCACCTGCTTTTCATTGGCCTGCAACTTGGACTGCGACAATTTCAGTTGCTCGAACGACAGCAAGGTCTGGAAATAACGATTCAGCAACCGTACCGACGTATCTTTGGCTTTGGTATCAAAGACGGCCAGACTGTAATCGGCACGCGCCTGACCCTGACGGTATTCAGCGATACGTGTCCAGTTGAAAACCGGCTGCGTGGCCCGGATTTCCTTCACGCCCGACATATAGCGCAAGTCTTCGGTAACGTCGTTACCCCGTGCGTTTTGCGTTTCAAGTTCACCGCGTACACGCGTACGCCCATACGACGCACTGACCTGCGGCAACAGCCCTGCCAACCCTTGGGCACGATTGGTCTGACCTGCCTCACGTTCGCTGATGGCCGCTTTATAGGTAGGATCATTCTGCATGGCGGCCTGCCACGCCTGGGTTAGCGTCAGGGCACCTGAAGCACCATTTTGCGCCCACACCGTGCCGGCAACACTGCCGGACAAAACCAGCACACCCAGGGCTCGAACAAGTGTCGAAGCAGTGCGCATAACCTATTGCTCCTTGAAGGACTTCAGCATACGATCAAGCAGCGGCTTGAGCAAATAGCTGAGCATTGTGCGCTCGCCCGTGCGGATCATGACTGATGTCGGCATACCGGCGCGAATCAGGTTATCTTTCAGCATGTCCATACCCTCGGGG
>JAAYID010000248.1 GCA_012744285.1 Alcaligenaceae bacterium | reverse complement strand
GGTGCGCATGGGTGATGCCGATGGCCTGATCTGCGGTACGGTGGGTTCGTATGCCGACCACCTGCGCTTCATTGATGAAGTCATTGGCAAAGCGCCTGGGGTCAACACCTACGCCGCCATGAACATCCTGTTGCTGTCCGAGCGTACGGTGGCCCTGGCCGATACCCACGTCAATGATGATCCAACCGCTGAACAGGTGGCCGAAATTACCCTGATGGCTGCCGAGGAAATGCGTCGCGTCAATATCGAGCCCAAAGTGGCCTTGCTGTCGCGTTCGAATTTCGGTACCGGCAGTTCAGCATCAGGGTCAAAAATGCGCCGTGCGCTGGATATTGTCCGCGAACGCAATCCGGTGCTTGAGGTCGATGGCGAAATGCATGGCGACTGTGCGCTCGACGAATCCTTGCGCGAACGCATCCTGCCCTCCACAACGCTCAAGGGTGCAGCCAATCTGTTGATCTGTCCCAACGTTGACTCAGGAAATATTGCCTATAACTTGCTGAAAACCGCTGCAGGTGGCAATGTGGCGATCGGGCCGTTTTTGTTGGGTGCCAACGCACCGGTCCACATTCTTACATCCAGTTCCACGGTGCGGCGCATCGTCAATATGGCAGCCATGACTGTCGTTGAGGCCAACACCAAAGACATGGTCAGGTAAGGCGATTGGTCTATTTTTCAGAGGCGCACTAATGACTCAAACCGCGTTGGAAAATCAACTGAAAAAGGGGGGGCAGCTTGATGCCGCGTCTGTCTCCCGTGAAGCTCTGGCCGAAAAGGCCCAGGCGCTGGGGCTGTCTTGCCAGGTCGTTGAGTGTGATCGTGCCCGCAGCCGTTCGGCGGTCTTGCGGGCAGTGGTCAAGGCCGTCGACTTCCCCGAGTTTTTTGGCGGTAATCTTGACGCCTTGTACGATTGCCTGTGTGACACGGTGCTCGATCAGAAGGTTGGTCTGTGCTTGTGGTTTCACAATCTGCATTCAGGCGACCCGGCTTTGGCGGAAGATGCCAAGGCCATTGAGGCCGTTTGTCGTGATGTTGTCGATTATGCGGCCAACAATGGCCGTGTATTCGTATTCGCCATCGAGCATGCCGGCAAGCACCCCGACCCCGAGCCAGGTGTCGCTCCGTTGCCGTATTCGGGCAGTTAACCGGTCAGTTCCAGCCCTGAAGGGCGCTGATGGCGGCCACCATCGCAACGCCGGCGGTTTCCGTGCGCAACACGCGCGGGCCAAAGGCAATGCGGGTGGCCCCGTTCTTTTCTGCCGTCAGCAACTCCTCGTCCGACCAGCCGCCCTCCGGGCCGACCAGAATTGAAATGGCGGTGGAGGGGTTGTCAGCAAGTGCCTGGGCCAGCGTCGTCGGGGCCTCGGGGTGGCACAGCAAGGTCAGGCTGGTTGGCTCTCGGTTGAAGAACTCGGCCAGCGTGACGGGTGCGGTAACGTGTGCCAGTCTGTTGCGCCCGCATTGTTCGCTGGCTGATTGCACGATTTTTTCCCAGTGTTGAACGCGTTTTTCAAGACGTGGGCCGGACAGCTGCAAAACGCTGCGTCGTGCCGCAATCGGCACAATGCGGTGAACGCCCAGTTCTACCGCCTTTTCAATGATCCAGTCCATCTTGTCGCCCGAGGCCAGCCCCTGAACCAGGGTAATCGTGCCGGGTAATTCACGCTCAACCGGGTTTTTGTCGCCCAGATGAGCGCAGGCTTGTTTGCCGTCAATGTCCAGAATGGCATCGTACTGTCCCCCTGATCCATCGAAAAGTACGATGGAGGTGTTGTTTTTCAGCCGCAATACGCGAACGGCATGATGTGTCAGCGCGTCAGGTAACGGCAGAGTCTGATTTGCCGAGAGGGGAGATGGACAGTAAAAACGTGGCGAAGACATAGTGTTGGCAACGGTTTCGAGGTGATCGGATAGCGGCGCAGAGCGTGGTTTTGCACGGCGGCGGGCTTGAATCAAGCAGTGTATTAGGTTTGGATGTAACGGGTTAATTCTTACCGGGGTGTTAAAATGCCGGGCTTTGCAATCCTTCTTTATCGGGGTTTGCCCTAGTTTGCGGGCCCGCCCACGTTTTGCGAGTGTTAAATGAGCCAATCGCCCACCCAAGATTCATCCCTGGCCAACGCAGTCCGCGCCCTGGCAATGGATGCAGTCCAGCAAGCCAAGTCCGGTCACCCCGGCGCCCCCATGGGTATGGCCGACATTGCCGAAGCCCTCTGGACACGCCATCTGCGCCATAATCCTGCCGACCCGGCCTGGGCCAATCGCGACCGTTTCGTGTTGTCCAATGGTCATGGTTCGATGCTCATTTACGCCCTGCTGCACCTCAGTGGTTACGACCTGCCCATCGATGAGTTGCGCAATTTCCGCCAGTTGCACTCGCGTACGCCGGGTCACCCCGAAGTCGGTATTACGGCGGGGGTTGAAACAACCACAGGCCCGCTGGGCCAGGGTGTCAGCAATGCCGTGGGTATGGCGCTGGCCGAGGCCTTGCTGGCCAAAGAGTTCAACCGCGACGGTCACGACGTTGTCGATCACTACACCTATGCCTTTGTGGGCGACGGCTGCCTGATGGAAGGCATTTCGCACGAGGCGTGCTCGCTGGCCGGTACCCTCAAGTTGTCCAAGCTCATCGTGTATTACGATGACAACGGCATTTCCATTGACGGCAATGTCGAGCACTGGTTTGCCGACGACACCCCGGCCCGCTTCGAAAGCTATGGCTGGAACGTCATCCGTAATGTCGACGGCCACAATGTCATGGCGGTTGATCAGGCCACCGAGCTGGCCAAACAATACGCTGCCCAAGGCAAGGGTCCAACCCTGATTTGCTGCCGTACCGTTATCGGCAAGGGCGCCCCCACCATGGAAGGCACCGAGAAGGTTCATGGTTCGCCGCTGGGTGCCGAAGAAATTGCGGCTACACGCGCGGCCCTGAACTGGCCTCACGCCCCCTTCGAGATTCCGGCGCATATCTATCAGCGCTGGGACGGCCGTATCAAGGGTCAGCTCTGGCAGAACGAATGGAACGAAAAGTTTGAGGGCTATGCGCAGGCTTACCCCGAGCTGGCGGCCGAGCTGCAGCGTCGCATGGCCGGTGATTTGCCTGCCGGTTTCGAGGCCCAGGTCCAGGCCGTTATTCGTGCCACGGCCGAGCGTGCTGAAACCATTGCAACACGCAAGGCATCGCAAAATGCCATTACCGACCTGGTTGAGTTGCTGCCTGAAATGCTGGGCGGCTCCGCCGACCTGACGGGCTCCAACTTCACCGACTGGAAAGGTGCTACGGCGGTGCGCACCACCGCTGATGGCCTGCAGTTCGGTCGTCACATCAACTACGGTGTGCGCGAATTCGGCATGGCGGCCATCATGAACGGTGTGGCCTTGCACGGTGGTTATCTGCCGTTTGGCGGCACGTTCCTGACGTTTTCCGACTATTCCCGCAATGCGCTGCGCATGGCGGCCCTTATGAAGCAGCGTGTGGTGCATGTGTTCACGCATGATTCGATCGGGCTGGGCGAAGACGGCCCTACCCACCAATCTGTCGAACACGCGGCCAGCCTGCGCCTGATTCCCAACCTTCATGTCTGGCGTCCTTGCGATACCACCGAAACTGCTGTGGCCTGGGCTCAGTCGGTGTCGCGTCCGGCCAGCATCGGCATGCAGGTGCGTGCGGGCGGTCCGTCCGCCTTGTTGCTGTCACGCCAGAATCTGCCGTTTATTCCGCGTGATGAAGCAACGGTGCAGGCCATTGCCCGTGGCGGTTATGTGTTGTCCGATGCGCAAGGGTTCAAGGCCGTCATCATAGCAACGGGTTCTGAAGTTGAAATTGCGCTGGCTGCACAAAAGCAGCTGGCAGAAAAGGGCGTTGCGGTCCGCGTTGTGTCCATGCCGTGCACCGAGGTTTTCGATGCGCAAGATGCGGCCTGGAAAGCCGTCGTGCTGCCTGCCGGCATACCGCGTGTGGCGGTCGAAGCCGGCGTCACCAATGGCTGGTACAAATATGTGGGTCTTGAAGGGGCTGTCGTAGGTATCGATACTTACGGTGAGTCGGCGCCAGCAGGGGTGTTGTTCAAGCATTTTGGTCTGACCGCCGAACACGTTGCGGCGGCAGTCGAACAGGTTCTATAAACAGGAGATTTACCATGGCAATTCGCGTAGCGATCAACGGATATGGGCGTATTGGCCGCAACATTTTGCGTGCCCACTACGAAGGCGGCAAAAAGCACGACATCGAAATCGTGGCCATCAATGACTTGGGCGACCCCAAAACCAACGCCCACCTGACCCGTTACGACACCGCCCACGGCAAGTTCCCCGGCACGGTTGAGGTTGACGGCGACTTCCTGGTGGTTAACGGCGACAAGATCCGTGTTCTGGCCAACCGTAACCCGGCCGAATTGCCCTGGGGCGAGCTGGGCGTTGACGTCGTGCTCGAATGTACCGGCTTTTTCACCAGCAAAGCGGCGGCCAGCGCTCACATCAAGGGCGGTGCCAAGAAAGTCATCATTTCGGCACCCGGCGGCAACGATGTTGACGCAACCGTTGTTTACGGTGTCAACCATAACGTTCTGAAAGCGTCTGATACCGTTATTTCCAATGCATCGTGCACGACCAACTGCCTGGCTCCGCTGGTATTGCCCTTGCACCAGAAACTGGGTGTGGTGAATGGCCTGATGACCACCATCCACGCCTACACCAATGACCAGGTCCTGACCGACGTGTACCACTCTGACCTGCGCCGCGCACGTTCGGCCACATCCAGCATGATCCCGACCAAAACCGGTGCGGCTTCTGCGGTTGGCCTGGTTCTTCCCGAACTCAATGGCAAGCTCGATGGCTACGCGATGCGCGTCCCCACCATCAACGTGTCCATCGTTGACCTGTCGTTCGTGGCTGCCCGCGAAACAACGGTTGAAGAAGTCAATGCCATCCTGAAAGAAGCCGCTGCGTCGGGCCCTCTCAAAGGCATTCTCGATTACAGCGACGAGCCGCTGGTTTCGGTCGACTACAACCACACGGCAGCGTCGTCCACCGTTGACTCGGGTCTGACCAAAGTGTCCGGTAACCTGGTCAAGGTTTGCTCGTGGTATGACAACGAGTGGGGCTTCTCGAACCGCATGCTCGACACGACAGTTGCACTGATGTCGGCCAAGTAATACGCCGGTTGTGTGCTGCAAGGGCGGGGTCATCCCGCCCTTGCGCTGTCTGCCTTCTTTTCAAACTGTCTTTTCATTTTTCCCATGTCCAACGTTCAAACCCTTTCTGCCCTGGCCAAGGCCAATCAACTGGCTGGCAAACGCGTGTTCATTCGCTCTGACCTGAACGTGCCATTCAACGATGCCCGCGAAATCACTGAAGACACCCGTATCCGTGCTTCCATTCCGGCGGTGCGTCTGGCGCTGGACGCCGGTGCCGCTGTTATGGTGACGTCTCACCTGGGCCGTCCGACAGAAGGTACGGTCACGCCTGACGACTCTCTGGCGCCCGTGGCGCGCCGTATGGCCGAACTGCTGGGTACTGAGGTACGCCTGGTGGCAGACTGGGTGGACGGCGTCGATGTGGCACCCGGCCAGGTCGTCATGCTTGAAAACGCCCGCTGCAATGTGGGCGAAAAGAAAAATGATGAAGCACTGTCACGCAAGATGGCAGCCTTGTGCGATGTGTATGTCAACGACGCATTTGGCACGGCACACCGGGCCGAAGCGACGACCCATGGCATAGCCCGTTTTGCCCCGGTAGCGTGTGCCGGCCCCTTGCTGGAAGCCGAGCTTGACGCCCTGGGTCGGGCGCTCGAACAACCCAGGCGCCCTATGGTTGCGATTGTGGCCGGCTCGAAAGTTTCGACCAAGCTGTCGATCTTGCGCGCGTTGGCCGACAAGGTTGACCAGCTGGTGGTGGGCGGTGGTATTGCCAATACGTTCATGCTGGCCCAGGGCCTGCCGATCGGAAAATCACTGGCCGAACCCGATCAGGTCGAGGAAGCCCGTGCCGTGATCGATATCATGCAAAAGCGTGGTGCCGGTGTACCCATTCCGACGGACGTGGTCTGTGCCAAATCGTTCAGTGCGGATGCTGAAGCGACCGTCAAGGCGTCTGCCGATGTGGCTGAAGACGACCTGATTCTTGATATTGGTCCTGATACAGCGCAAACCTTGGCTGGTATCTTGAAGCAGGCCGGTACCATCGTCTGGAATGGCCCGGTGGGTGTGTTCGAGTTTGACGCCTTTGCCAATGGCACCAAGGTCGTGGCGCAAGCCATCGCTGACTCCGCCGCATTTTCGATTGCTGGTGGCGGCGATACGCTGGCGGCCATCGCCAAGTACAACATCGCCGACAAGGTCGGTTATATCTCGACCGGTGGCGGTGCCTTCCTTGAGTTCCTTGAAGGCAAGGTCTTGCCCGCTGTCGATGTGCTGCAACAGCGCGCTGCTGGCTAAATACAACGGGCCGTTATTGTTCTGCTACAGGGGGGTTCTATGTCGATTGAAAAACGTTTGGTTCGTGCCCATCCCGACCAGTTGCTGGTCGGACTGGTGTCCATTTCCGATCGCGCCTCATCGGGTACGTACGAAGATCAGGGCATTCCCGCCTTGCAAACCTGGCTCGAAGGCGCGCTGCTTAACGGTGCGCAGTTTGCCGCTCGTCTGATTCCCGACGAGCAAACGGTCATTTCAGCGACGCTGATTGAGCTGGTCGATGAGGTCGGGTGCGACCTGGTGTTGACGACCGGTGGCACCGGCCCCGCCCGACGTGATGTCACCCCTGAAGCGACGCTGGCTGTGGGTACCAAGGTCATGCCCGGGTTCGGTGAGCAAATGCGTCAGATCAGCCTGCAATTCGTACCGACGGCAATTTTGTCGCGTCAGGTGGCTGTGGTCCGGGAAACTGAAGACCATGCTGCGCTGATCATCAACCTGCCTGGCCAGCCCAAAGCCATCCGTGAAACCCTTGAGGGGCTCAAGGATGAACAGGGTAAAAGCCTGGTGGCCGGTGTGTTTGCGGCCGTTCCGTATTGCATCGATCTGATCGGCGGCCCCTATATTGAAACCCATGAACACGTGGTCAAAGCCTTCCGTCCCAAGTCGGCGGTTCGGGTAAAATGACCCCCATTACTTATTCTTTCTGATCAGGAGTCTTTCCATGGCCCTCGTTTCCATGCGTCAGCTGCTCGACCACGCTGCCGAAAACGGTTACGGTATCCCCGCCTTCAACGTCAATAACCTGGAACAGGTTCAGGCCATTATGGAGGCTGCGCACGAAACCAACAGCCCGGTCATCATGCAGGCGTCGGCGGGTGCGCGTAAATACGCCGGTGAAGGCTTCCTCAAGTACCTCATTCAGGCAGCGGTCGAAAGCTACCCGCATCTGCCCGTGGTCATGCACCAAGACCACGGCCAGTCGCCGGCCATTTGCCAGGGCGCCATCAACCTGGGGTTCACCAGCGTCATGATGGACGGCTCATTGAAGGAAGACGGCAAAACCATTGCCGACTACGAGTACAACGTTGACGTCACCCGCAAAGTGGTCGACATGGCCCACAAACTGGGCATTACCGTTGAAGGCGAACTGGGCTGTCTGGGTTCGCTTGAAACCATGGAAGGCGACAAGGAAGACGGCCACGGTGCCGACGGCAAGCTGACGCTTGAGCAGTTGCTTACCGATCCCGAACAGGCTGCCGACTTTGTCCGTAAAACCCAGCTTGATGCCCTGGCCATTGCCATCGGCACCAGCCACGGTGCGTACAAGTTCTCCCGCAAGCCTACTGGCGACATTCTTTCCATCGCCCGCATCAAAGAAATCCACCAGCGTCTGCCCAACACGCACCTGGTCATGCACGGTTCATCCAGCGTTCCTCAAGAACTTCTGGCTGAAATCCGCGAATTTGGCGGCGACATGAAAGAAACCTATGGTGTGCCGGTCGAAGAAATCCAGGAAGCCATTAAGTTCGGCGTTCGCAAAATCAATATCGACACCGATATCCGCCTGGCCATGACCGGTGCGATTCGCCGTTTCTTCGTTGAAAATCCCTCGAAGTTCGACCCGCGCGAATACCTCAAGCCTGCGCGCATTGCGGCCAAAGGTATTTGCCTGCAGCGCTACGAGCAGTTCGGTTGTGCCGGCCAGGCGTCCAAGATCAAGCCGGTTGCCCTCGACGAAATGGCTCGCAAGTACGCTGCTGGCGAACTGGCCCAGGTAGTACAGTAAATGTCAGGCCTGCTCCAGTCCTCCATTACCTCCTTGCCGCTGATCGCACGCGGCAAGGTGCGCGACATGTATGCGGTAGGCGACGACAAGCTGCTCATCGTTGCCACCGACCGTATTTCGGCCTTTGATGTCATTCTCGATAATCCAGTGCCGGGCAAGGGTGCCGTACTGACCTCACTGACCGAGTTCTGGCTGAAAAAGCTGGCCCATATTGTGCCCAACCACAGCACCGACGTGCGCCCTGAAGACGTTGTCACCCCTGACGAGCGCGATCAGGTGGTGGGTCGCGCCATGGTGGTCAAACGGCTCAAGCCGGTTATGGTTGAAGCGGTTGCCCGCGGCTATCTTATTGGTTCAGGCTGGAAAGACTATCAGGCCAGTGGCGCCGTTTGCGGCATCACCTTGCCTGCCGGCTTGCAACAGGCCAGCCGTTTGCCCCAGCCCATCTTTACACCTGCGGCCAAGGCCGAAGTCGGGGCTCACGACGAAAACGTCGACTTCGCTCATGTCGTGCGCGAAGTCGGTCAGGCGATGGCCGAACAGATTCGTGACATCACCTTGCGTTTGTATGCGGAAGCCTCTGACTATGCGGCAACCAAGGGCATCATCATTGCTGACACCAAGTTTGAATTTGGTCTCGATGATGTGGGGCAGTTGCACCTGATGGACGAAGTCCTGACGCCAGACTCTTCCCGTTTCTGGCCGGCCGATGGCTATACCGAGGGCACCAGCCCGCCGTCCTTCGACAAACAGTTTGTTCGCGACTGGCTCGAAACCCAGGTTTGGGACAAAACCCCGCCTGCGCCGCGTCTGCCTGCCGACGTTATTGAAAAGACGGCTGCCAAGTATCACGAAGCCCTGACCCGTCTTACCGCTTGATTCACCGCCTTCTATGACTGCTACTGTAACTGCCGCACCGCTTGTCGGTGTCATCATGGGTTCTTCCAGCGATTGGGACGTCATGAAAAATGCTACCGACATGCTGGATGCTTTCGGTGTGTCCTACGAGGCGCGAGTTATCTCGGCGCACCGTATGCCCACCGACATGGCCGATTATGGTGCCGCTGCACGCAGTCGCGGCTTGCGTGCCATTATTGCCGGTGCAGGTGGCGCTGCCCATTTGCCCGGCATGATGGCCGCCCTGACACCCGTGCCGGTGTTCGGCGTACCGGTACCGTCGCGCTATCTGCGCGGTGAAGACTCTTTGTTGTCTATTGTGCAAATGCCCAAAGGCGTACCGGTCGCTACATTTGCCATTGGCGAGGCTGGGGCAGCCAATGCGGCCCTGCATGCCATTGCCTGCCTGGCCACCACTGATGCCGCCCTGGCCGAAAAGCTCGATGCGTTCCGTGAACGCCAAACCCAGGCCGCTCGCGACATGCGGGTGCCGCCTGCTACTACCTAGATACACATCATGACCGCTTCTGCTTCGACCTGGCCTGTGCAACCCGGCAGCTGGCTGGGTATGGTGGGCGGTGGCCAGCTTGGCCGCATGTTCTGCCACGCCGCCCAAAGCCTGGGCTATAAAGTGGCCGTCCTTGACCCTGCTGCCGGCTGCCCTGCCGGTGTGGTGGCTGATCGCCACATCCAGGCCAGCTACGATGATCTCCGGGCGCTTGACGAGCTGGGTCGCCTTTGCGCTGCGGTATCAACCGAATTTGAAAATGTGCCCGCCGACAGTTTGCGGCGCCTGGCTCAACATTGCCCGGTCAGTCCTTCCGGTGATGCCGTGGCTGTCGTGCAAGATCGTATCCAGGAAAAGGCCTTCATCACGCAGGCAGGTGTCCCGGTCGCCCCATATCAGCCCGTTCTGGTTGCAGCCGATCTTCAAAATGCCCCCGATACTCTGTTTCCCGGCATCCTGAAGGCCGCGCGCCTGGGGTACGACGGCAAAGGCCAGGCGCGCGTTCGCTCGCGCGAGCAAGCGCTGGATGCTTTCGCCGCGTTCGGTTCCGTGCCCTGTGTCCTGGAAGCCATGCTGCCGTTGGCCGACGAAATTTCTGTTGTCATGGCCCGTGGCCACGACGACCATTGCGTGGTGTATACGCCGGCTCACAACGAGCACCGCGATGGCATTCTGGCCGTATCATCGGTAGACCCGGTGCCTGCAGAAAGCCGGCAAGCCCTTTACGTGCAAGCCGCGCAGGCCGCGCAAAAAATTGCCATCGCCTTGAACTATCGGGGTGTACTCTGCGTAGAGTTTTTCGTCCTCGACGACGGCCGCCTGGTGGCCAATGAAGTCGCCCCGCGTCCGCACAACAGCGGTCATCACACCATTGATGCCTGCATCACCAGCCAGTTTGAGCAGCAGGTCAGGGTGATGGCCGGCATGCCCCTGGGCAGCACCATCAGCCATGATGCCTCGATCATGCTCAATATTCTGGGTGACCTCTGGTTCGATGCCAAAGGCAACTGTCGTGAACCCGATTGGGCGGGCGTTCTGCGTGCCGATCACGCCAAACTTCACCTGTACGGCAAGGCTGAAGCTCGCAAAGGCCGCAAGATGGGGCACGTGACCATTACCGGCGCAACGCTTGACGAAGCCCGCCAGCAAGCCAGCCAGGTGGCTCAGGCACTCGGCCTCGCGTTTTCATGAAATATCCCGTCGACCTCGAGCCCATTGAAGCGGCTGCGCGACGGCTTGTCGGTGGCGGCCTGGTCGCCTTTCCCACCGAAACCGTTTACGGTCTCGGTGCAGACGCTGAAAACCCCGACGCCATCGCCGGTATTTACGCCGTCAAAGGCCGACCCGCCGACCATCCCGTCATTGTCCACCTGGCCCCCGGTGCCAGCCTCGACTACTGGGCTTGCGACATCCCCGACATTGCCTGGTCCCTGGTTGAAGCCTTCTGGCCCGGACCTCTGACACTGATCCTGCATCGCGCACCCCATGTGCCTGACGCCGTCAGTGGCGGCCAGGACACCATCGGCCTGCGTTGCCCCTCACACCCGATCGCCCAAGCCTTGCTGGCGCAGTTCGCCGCGCTTAAAGGCGGTCACGGCGGCGTTGCCGCCCCATCAGCCAACAAATTTGGCCAGGTTTCACCCACTACCGCCGACCACGTACGCAGCGGCTTTCCCGACCTGGGCGCCGACCAACTAATGATCCTCGATGGTGGTGCCGCCCAGGTCGGTATCGAATCAACCATCCTCGACCTGTCGCGTGTCGGCTCAGGGACGCCGCCGGTTCTGTTGCGCCCCGGCCATATCAGCCCCAAAGACATTGCCGACGTCATCGGCATCATGCCCTTGCAACAGGCTGGCCCCGACGCCCCTCGCGTGTCAGGTTCCCTGAAAGCGCACTACGCGCCCCACACCCCCTTGCAACTGGTCAGCCGCGTCGAACTCGATGCCATGCTTTGCCAGCCTGCAGACACCACCCGCCGGGTCGTCCTTGCCTTTGGTGCGCCACCCTTATCAGAAGAAGTACTGGCCAAAAAAGGTTGGCATTGGTGCCGCGCCCCGCAGAAAGCCGACGCTTACGCGCATGACCTGTATGCCCGCTTGCGCGACATGGACGCCATGGCCTGCGATCTTATCCTGCTGGAACGCCCACCCCAAACACCATCCTGGCAAGCCGTCAACGACCGCATCGGCCGCGCGGCCGCTGCCTTTAACCCTTGAAGACAACAGATGAAGCGGCTTAAATCAAGTACGCAATGTGGGGAGGTACGTCTGCCTAAAACCCGTGAAATAAAAAATCGATAGCCCCCACGAT
>JAAYID010000247.1 GCA_012744285.1 Alcaligenaceae bacterium | reverse complement strand
GTCTACATTCTGTCCAAAGACGAAGGCGGCCGTCACACGCCGTTCTTCAATGGCTACCGTCCGCAGTTCTACTTCCGTACAACTGACGTTACCGGTACCATCGATCTGGGTGCAGAAAAAGAAATGGTTCTGCCCGGCGACAACGTGTCCATGACCGTCAAACTCATCGCCCCGATCGCGATGGAAGAAGGTCTGCGCTTCGCGGTTCGCGAAGGTGGCCGTACTGTCGGCGCCGGTGTTGTTGCCAAGATTATTGCTTGATTCAGCAATAGCCTAACCACCCAGGGTAAAGGGCATGCGCCCTTTACCTTTATCGTTCTTTAGGACTCTCCATGAAAAACCAGAAAATCCGCATCCGCCTGAAAGCCTTTGATTACAAACTGATCGACCAGTCTGCTGCTGAAATCGTCGATACAGCCAAGCGCACGGGTGCGGTTGTGCGTGGTCCCGTACCACTGCCAACACGTATTCGCCGCTACGATTTGTTGAGCTCGCCTCACGTCAACAAGACAGCGCGTGATCAAATGGAAATCCGCACACACCAGCGCCTCATGGATATTGTCGATCCTACCGACAAAACTGTTGATGCCCTGATGCGTCTTGACTTGCCTGCCGGCGTTGACGTCGAAATCGCGCTGCAATAAGTCCACCTGCCTGGCAAGCTTGTTTTGCCCGTCAGTTCAAACGCCATGCATCAGCATGGCGTTTGTCATTTTCCGCCAGGTGCAATTGGCGCGCCCTGCCTGTTTGGCTTAAACGGGACAGTTGCATGGTGCCTCTTGCGTTCCGGGCACATCGCCAAAAGGTTTCAGCGTCCTCCTATGTCTTTGATTCTTGATCCGTGGTTTTATCTTGTTGCCATTCCCGGTGTTCTTATTGTCGGTATTGGTAAAGGGGGCTTCGCCGGAGGCCTGGGCATGCTGGCCGTACCCCTGATGGCCTTGACGGTATCGCCGGTACAGGCTGCCAGCATCATGCTGCCGATCTTGTGTGTCATGGACATCACGGGTTTGCGTGCCTGGATCAGCACCTGGAATACTTCGCTCATGCTGAAGCTCATCCCGGGGGCAATGCTGGGCACACTGATTGGTTATCTGACGTTTGAGTACGTCAGTGACGCCGCTCTGAAGTTGCTGCTGGGTGTCATGGCGATTGTGTTTACGCTGAACCATTGGTCCAAGCGTTGGCGTACTGTAAAACCCAGGGTCGAGGCATCGGCGCTGGCCGACCATTTGCAGGGCGGCTTCTGGTCAGGCCTGTCGGGCTTTACCAGCTTTCTGGCGCACGCGGGTGCGCCGCCCCTGATGATGTACCTTTTGCCCAAACAGCTCGACAAACGGCTGATGGTGGGTACGGTTACCATCTTTTTTGCCATCGTCAATTACGTCAAATTGGTGCCTTATGCGGCACTGGGGTTGCTGGATGCAACCAACCTGGGTACGTCGCTGGTACTGTCACCGCTTGCCGTCATCGGGGTGAAACTGGGCATCTACCTGCATGACAAGATCAGCCCGGTCCTGTTCTTCCGACTGATGTATCTTTTCCTGTTTGGTACAGGCGTGAAGCTGATGTGGGACGGTGTTGCCGCAAGCCTGTGATGCAGAGCAGGCACGGGGGCAGACTGTGCAAAAGCCATGGGCCCCCAAGCGTGCAAAACAAGGGTAATTTCAGGTCGGTGATTCTGGCCTGACTTCATGCAAGCGAAGCGGGTGCACCATTGATATACACTGCATTCACGGCCCGATCATCGGCCAGCGTCATCAGTACGAACATGACCTCTTCGATCGAGTTGCAATAACTGTCGCGAAACTTCAGCAGTGGTGTCGAGTGGCGGTCAAGCACCACAATGTCGGCATCATGACCGGCAGCGATCGACCCGATGCGGTGCTCAAGGTGCAGGGCGTTTGCCGCGCCGCGCGTGGCCAGGTAGAACGCCTTGATTGCCGACAATGAATACCCCCCAAGCTGCCCGACTTTATAGGCCTCGCCCATGCTGCGCAGCATGGACAGCGAGGTGCCTGCCCCCACATCAGTGGCCAATCCGGTGCGAACGGGCAACAGGCCGGCCTCGGGTTCACAGGTGCGTGCAAAATCAAACAGGCCGCTGCCCAGAAACAGATTCGATGTCGGGCAATGCGTCACGCTGGCATCGGCTTCGGCCAATCGTTGCCATTCTGAGGCATCGACATGAATGGCGTGCCCGTACAGCGCCCGCGGTCCAACCAGGCCATAGTGGTCATAGACATCCAGGTAACCCTTGCGCCCTGGAAACAACGACTTGACCCATGCAATTTCATCGTGGTTTTCGCTTAAATGGGTTTGCATATAGGTTGTGGGGTTGCCCTTCCATAGCGCCCCGGCGGCTTCAAGTTGTGCCGGCGAGCTGGTGGGTGCGAAACGCGGGGTAATGGCGTAGTGCAATCGGCCTCTTCCGTGCCATGCATTGATCAGTGCAAGTGAATCGTCGTAGCCAGACTGAGCCGTATCCAGCAAGGCGTCTGGTGCATTGCGATCCATCAGCACCTTGCCGGCAATCATGCGCAGGTCGCGTTTTTCTGCGGCTTCGAAAAACGTCTGTACCGAGGCCGGGTGAACCGTGCAATACACGGCAGCCGTTGTTGTGCCGGACCGCAGCAGTTCGCAAATGAAGGTGTCAGCGACTGTACGGGCGTATGTCAAGTCGGAATACTGTTGCTCGGCGACGAACGTATAGGTATTGAGCCAGTCAATCAGCTGGGCGCCATACGCCCCGATCATTTGCATCTGGGGATAGTGCACATGCGTGTCAATGAAACCCGGCACCATCAGGGCATCGGGGTAATGGCGTAGCGTGGCGCCAGCCAGAAGGGGGTGCCGTGCATCCCAGGGGCCAGCGAACTCGATCAACCCGTCCCGGCAAATGATCAGGCCGTCAGACTCATACTGCAGGGCGTCTTGCCCGTCTGTGAACGGGTTGCCCCGAAAGGTAATGAAAGCGCCGCGCAATGCCGTGCGTAAAAATGAACTGGCCATACCATGACTCCGTAACTGGGGCGTGACCGGGCCCCTGTGACGGGAACCGGACGTCGCACGGCCTGCGTGTTGGCTGTTGTGCAACGCTAAACTATTGTGATACTTGCAAAAAACGCGCTTGACATGCTAAAGTAGCAAGCTTAGCCAAAAAAGCATTGCTTTGGCAATTGTGGTTGTATTTTTGGTTTAAACAAGAATTGTGGCTTCGGGCCAGGGCAGCTGCCGTCAAAAGTAGCTGTTGTGGCGCGTTTTCACGTAATTTAGCCCCGACCAATCGTAGTCGGGAATGGAGAAAATGATGTCGAACTCGACACCTACGCCTGCCGCGCATCGGCTTGGCCTTGTAGGTCGCAAAGTTGGCATGACCCGTATCTTTACCGAGGAAGGCGAGTCCATCCCCGTAACAGTACTGGACGTGTCCAACAACCGCGTCACGCAAGTCAAGACCCCTGAAGTAGATGGCTATGCGGCTGTGCAAGTTGCATACGGTACACGTCGCGCTTCCCGCGTGACCAAGCCGGTTGCCGGGCATTACGCCAAAGCTGGCGCTGAAGCCGGCAGCATCCTTAAAGAATTCCGCCTTGACCCTGCAAAAGCCGCCGAATTTACGGCTGGTTCCGTTGTGGCTGTTGAAAGCGTTTTCGAAGCAGGTCAAAAAGTTGACGTTACAGGCACAACCATCGGTAAGGGTTTCGCCGGTACCATCAAGCGTCACCACTTTGGTTCGCAACGTGCGTCACACGGTAACTCCCGTTCGCACCGCGTGCCTGGTTCTATCGGTCAGGCTCAAGATCCGGGTCGTATTTTCCCCGGCAAGAAAATGGCTGGTCACCTGGGTGACGTAACCCGCACTGTTCAAAATCTTGACATCGTTCGCGTCGACGCAGAACGCGGTTTGTTGCTGGTCAAGGGCGCTGTCCCTGGTCACAAGAATTCCGACGTTATCGTTCGTCCGGCCATCAAGATGTCGGCCAAGAAAGGGGCGTAATCAATGGAACTCAAGCTCCTGAACGAACAAGGTCAATCGGCCGCTACTTATGCAGCGCCCGACACCGTCTTCGGTCGTGATTTCAACGAAGCGCTGGTTCACCAGATCGTCGTTGCTTTCCAGGCCAATGCACGCAGCGGTAACCGCGCGCAAAAAGACCGTGCCGAAGTCAAGCACAGCACCAAGAAGCCCTGGCGCCAGAAAGGTACCGGTCGCGCTCGTGCTGGTATGACATCCTCGCCGATCTGGCGCGGAGGTGGTCGTGCATTCCCGAACTCGCCCGACGAAAACTTCTCGCAGAAAGTCAACAAGAAAATGTATCGCGCAGGCATCCGTGCGATCCTTTCCCAGTTGGCTCGTGAAGACCGTATCGCCGTTGTTGAAAGTTTCGATCTCGAGTCTCCCAAAACCAAGCTGGCAGCTGCCAAGCTCAAGGGCATGGGCCTCGATTCGGTACTCATCATCACTGATACCGTCGACGAAAACGTTTACCTCGCAACCCGCAACCTGCCTCACGTTGCTGTTGTCGAACCGCGTTATGCCGATCCGCTGTCCCTGATCCACTACAAAAAAGTGTTGATCACCAAGCCGGCTATCGCTCAACTCGAGGAGATGTTGGGATGAACGCCGAACGCTTAATGCAAGTTATCCTGGCTCCTGTCGTGACTGAAAAGTCCACGTTCGTTGCCGAAAAAAATCAGCAAATCGCTTTCCGCGTTGTAGCCGATGCTACCAAGCCTGAAATCAAGGCCGCGGTCGAGCTGCTCTTCAAAGTCGAAGTCGATTCCGTTCAGGTCCTGAACCAGAAAGGCAAACAAAAGCGCTTCGGTCGTTTCGTCGGTCGCCGTCGTAACGAACGTAAAGCCTATGTTTCGCTGAAAGAAGGTCAGGAACTCGACTTTACGGAGGTGAACTAAATGGCACTCGTTAAAGTCAAACCGACCTCGGCTGGTCGTCGTGGCATGATCAAGGTTGTGTCGCCCAATCTGCACAAGGGCGCTCCCTACGCACCATTGCTCGAAAAGCAATCGCGTGGTTCCGGTCGTAACAACAATGGTCACATCACGGTACGTCACCGTGGGGGTGGTCACAAGCAGCACTACCGTCTGGTCGACTTCCGTCGCAACAAAGATGGTATCGCCGCCAAAGTTGAGCGTCTGGAATACGACCCCAACCGTACTGCTCACATTGCGCTGCTTTGCTACGTCGATGGCGAGCGCCGTTACATCATCGCTCCTCGTGGCCTTGAAGTCGGTGCAACCCTCATGTCGGGTAAAGATGCCCCTATCCGTGCCGGTAACACATTGCCTATTCGCAATATCCCGGTCGGTACCACCATCCACTGCATCGAAATGTTGCCTGGCAAAGGTGCTCAGCTGGCGCGTTCAGCCGGTGCATCCGCTGTCCTAATGGCTCGTGAAGGTGTCTACGCTCAGGTGCGTCTGCGCTCTGGCGAAGTCCGTCGCGTTCATATCGACTGCCGCGCCACCATTGGTGAAGTGGGTAACGAAGAACACAGCTTGCGTCAAATCGGTAAAGCCGGTGCCATGCGCTGGCGCGGTATTCGTCCGACAGTTCGTGGTGTTGCCATGAACCCGGTCGATCACCCGCACGGTGGTGGTGAAGGACGCACAGGTGAAGGTCGTGAACCGGTCAGCCCATGGGGTACACCGGCCAAGGGCTATCGCACTCGTAGCAACAAGCGCACAGACAACATGATTGTCTCGCGTCGCAAGCGCAAGTAAGGGGCGTACATAATGGCACGTTCGATTAAAAAAGGCCCATTCGTCGACGATCACCTGATCAAAAAGGTTGATGCGGCCGTCGAAGGCAAAGACAAAAAGCCGATCAAAACCTGGTCGCGCCGTTCCACCATCCTGCCCGAGTTCATTGGGCTGACGATTGCTGTGCACAATGGCCGCCAGCACGTTCCCGTTTACATCAACGAGAACATGGTCGGTCACAAGCTCGGCGAGTTCGCGCTGACCCGTACATTCAAGGGCCACGCAGCGGACAAAAAGTCCAAGAGGTAAGTGATGGAAACTACTGCAATTATCCGTGGCGTCCACATTTCTGCGCAAAAAACCCGTCTGGTTGCCGACATGATCCGTGGCAAATCAGTCGCACAAGCGCTGAACATCCTGACGTTCACACCCAAAAAAGCCGCGGGCATCCTCAAGAAAGCGCTTGAGTCCGCTATCGCCAACGCCGAGCACAACGACGGCGCTGACATCGACGAACTGAAAGTCACTACGATTTATGTAGACAAAGGTGAGTCCATGAAGCGTTTCTCCGCCCGTGCAAAAGGTCGTGGTAACCGTATCGAGAAGCAGACTTGCCACATTGTGGTCAAAGTCGGCGCTTAAGGAGTCGCAATGGGACAAAAAGTACACCCGATTGGGTTCCGCCTCGCGGTTAACCGCAACTGGACTTCGCGTTGGTATGCTGACGACAAGGCCTTCGGCGGTATGCTCGCCGACGACATCCGCGTTCGTGAATACCTGAAGAAAAAGCTCAAATCCGCCTCGGTGGGTCGCGTCGTTATCGAGCGTCCTGCCAAGAATGCCCGCATCACCATTTACTCGGCTCGTCCGGGTGTGGTTATCGGCAAGCGCGGTGAAGACATCGAAAGCCTCAAGGCCGATCTTCAGCGTCTCATGGGCGTGCCTGTTCACGTCAATATCGAAGAAATCCGCAAGCCTGAAACCGATGCCCAGCTGGTCGCTGATTCCATCGCTCAGCAGCTCGAAAAGCGTATCCAGTTCCGCCGCGCTATGAAACGCGCCATGCAGAACGCAATGCGCCTGGGTGCCCAGGGCATCAAGATCATGAGCTCGGGTCGTCTGAACGGTATCGAGATTGCCCGTACCGAGTGGTACCGTGAAGGTCGTGTGCCTCTGCACACCCTGCGCGCCCACATCGACTACGCAACGTCCGAAGCCGCGACAACCTACGGGATCATCGGTATCAAGGTATGGGTCTACAAGGGCGACATGCTGCCGAACGGTGATTTCCCGGTCGAAACAGCAGCGCCTCGCGACGACGAGCGTCGTCCTCGCCGTGCCCCGCGTGGTGACCGCCCTGAAGGCCGTCGTCCCGCCGGTGGTCGTGGCCGGGCGCCTCGTAAGCCTGATGCTGCGGCGGCAGCACCAGCTGAAGGAGAATAATTATGTTGCAACCGTCACGCAGGAAATACCGCAAAGAGCATAAAGGCCGTAACACTGGCCTGGCTACTCGCGGTGCACAAGTATCGTTCGGTGAATTCGGTCTTAAAGCCACAGGTCGTGGCCGTCTGACCGCTCGCCAGATCGAATCTGCTCGTCGTGCGATCAACCGTCACATCAAGCGCGGTGGCCGTATCTGGATCCGTGTGTTCCCCGACAAGCCGATTTCCCAAAAGCCGGCCGAAGTCCGTATGGGTAACGGCAAGGGCAATCCGGAATTCTGGGTCGCCGAAATCCAACCCGGCAAGGTGCTGTATGAAATGGAGGGCGTCAGCGAAGCTCTGGCTCGCGAAGCGTTCCGCCTGGCCGCCGCCAAGTTGCCCATCCGCACGACATTCGTGTCGCGTCAGGCTGGTGCATAAGGAGTCTTCATGAAAGCCAGCGAACTCCGTTCCAAAGATGCCACCGAGCTCGCCAAGGAGCTCGAGAGCCTGCTGAAGGCACAGTTCAACCTGCGCATGCAGCGTGCCACCCAGCAGCTTTCCAACACCAGTCAGCTTGGCAAAGTGCGTCGCGATATCGCGCGCGTCCGTACCGTGATGGCTGAGAAGGCAGGAAAGTAAAAT
>JAAYID010000246.1 GCA_012744285.1 Alcaligenaceae bacterium | reverse complement strand
TTGCAGGGCCAGGATATCTTTGGACAGATCGACGTCGCTTTCTTTCTTGAATTCGTCGATGATGTAGTCGATGATGCGCTGGTCAAAGTCTTCGCCGCCCAGGAAGGTATCGCCATTGGTCGACAGCACTTCAAACTGCTTTTCACCGTCAAGATCGGCAATTTCAATAATGGAAATATCGAACGTGCCACCGCCCAGGTCGTACACCGCAATTTTGCGATCGCCCTTTTCAGATTTGTCGAGACCAAACGCCAACGCTGCAGCGGTTGGTTCGTTGATGATGCGCTTGACCTCAAGACCGGCAATACGGCCCGCATCTTTGGTGGCCTGGCGCTGGCTGTCGTTAAAGTAGGCCGGTACGGTAATGACTGCTTCAGTGACTTCCTCACCCAGATAGTCTTCCGCTGTTTTCTTCATTTTACGAAGAACGTCGGCCGACACCTGAGGAGGTGCAAGCTTTTTGCCCTGCGCTTCAACCCATGCGTCGCCGTTATCGGCCTTGATGATTTTGTACGGCATCAGGTCGATATCTTTCTGAACGGCTTTTTCGTCAAACTTGCGACCAATAAGGCGCTTGACGGCGTACAAGGTGTTGGCCGGATTGGTTACCGCCTGACGCTTGGCGGGCGCGCCTACCAGAATTTCACCATCTTGCATGTAAGCAATGATTGACGGCGTCGTGCGCGCACCTTCAGCGTTTTCGATGATCTTGACCTTGCCGCCATCCATGACTGCAACGCAGCTGTTGGTGGTACCCAGGTCAATGCCAATAATTTTGCCCATGATAATTAGCCCTGAAAAATTTTAAATTGGTAGGAATCTAGTGTGTTGCCATGTAGGTGGGGTTGCCAGCCACCATTTCAAGACATTTGCCTGAATTTTTATGGCGTGGCCCACATTTTCGCGAAGTGGCCCGCAAAACCATGCCCGACATGGCAACCCGTCAGCCCTGCGAGCCGGACGACACCATGACCAGCGCGGGACGCAAGACGCGGTCTGCAATGGTGTAGCCCTTTTGCAGCAACTGCACAACTGCCCCTTCGGGGAATTCTGACGGCACCGATGAAATGGCCTGATGAACATTCGGGTCAAACTTGTCACCGGCGGCAGGAGCCACTTCTTTCATCAGATTGCGCTCGAACGCTGCAACCAGTTGCTTGAGGGTGATTTCAACACCCTCACGCCAGGCCTGCGAGGACTGATCGGGCACCGCCAGAGCAGCCTCGAGACTGTCTTTCACCGGCACCAGACTTTCTGCAAACGACTCGGTGCCAAACTTGCGCGCCTTGGTCACATCGTCTTGCGCACGACGTCGAATATTCTCGACCTCGGCCTTGGCCCGCAACAGTTCATCGTGATACTGGACCACCTGGGCCTGTGCCGCCTCGAGCAGCGCAGCCAGATCTTGATCGCCCTCGGCCGGCACTTCGGCGCCAGTCTGACCTTCGGGATTCAGGGCCTGGTTTTCATCGTTGGGATCCAGGGGCTGATGATTTGTCGACATACGGGAGCTCTCCACTTCAAATAATTCGGTCTTGGGAAAATGGGGGCACACGCCCCCATTTCAAGACCCGACCGGAATTTCGGCACCGTCTCGTTAACGCCACAGACGCGGCCTTAATACCAGCCCTGCAAATGCGTTTTGACCAGTTCAGTCAAGCCATCTGCCCAGGTCGGGTCATCATTCAAACATGGAATATAACGGAAGGCCTCGCCGCCTGCCTCGATAAAGGCATCGCGACACTCGATCTGAATCTCTTCCAGCGTTTCGAGGCAATCGGCCAGAAAGCCCGGACACATGACATCAACACGACGGATGCCCTGCTTTGCCCACGCCTGTAACGTCGGTTCCGTGTAGGGCTCCAGCCATTTCTCGGCACCAAAACGGCTTTGGAACGACACATGCACCAGGTCGCCATCTGTACCCAGGCGTGCACGCAAGGCGGCTGCCGTATCCATGCAGTCACGATGATAAGGATCCCCCTGGTTGATCGTGCGCTGGGGCAGACCATGAAAACTCAGCAACAAGCGCTCGGGTTTCCCCTGCTCATCCCAAAGCTGCCGCACTTTGGCCGCCATGGCGTCGATATAGGCGGGTAGTGCGGGATAGCGCTTGACGAACCGCATTTCGGGCTGGTTACGCAAGCGACCGGCATACTGGCACACGGCATCAACCGCTGTGGCCGTGGTACTGGCGGCATATTGCGGATACAGCGGCACAGTCAGAATGCGTTCGCAGCCCTTTTCACGCAACCGGTTGATGGCCTGCGGAATCGAAGGATTACCGTACCGCATCGCCAATTCAACATGGACATCAACCCCCTGCTGACGCAAACGCTGCTGTACAGCGTCGGCCTGCACCTGGCTGTACACCGTCAGCGGCGAGCCCCCATCAAGCCAGATGCCTTGGTAACGAGGCACCAGCTTGCGTGGACGAACCCGCAAAATGATGCCCTGCAAAATAATTTGCCAAACCCATTGCGGAATTTCAATGACGCGCGGGTCAGACAAAAACTCGGAGAGATAACGACGAATTGCCGGTGCCGTAGGCTCGTCGGGCGTACCCAGATTCACCACCAGCACACCGACCGGCCCGGCCGGGCGGAACGGAGGATGAGGGTCAAGGCCGTAAGGATCAGGGGTTTCGGGCAAGTATCGCGACGGCAAAAAACTGGACATGACTGGCCTTGATTTCAGGTGAGTTCGATGTGAGCCCGCAGCGACAGAAAGACAGGGTCGTGCGGGATTCAGGCGGTGTGATGACTGAGCGCGTTAGACAACAGGCGCGCCGTAATATCGACGATCGGGATAACGCGATCGTAGGCCATACGCGATGGCCCGATGACCCCGAGCGTGCCCACGATTTTACCGTCTATACCGTAGGGGGCTGTGATGACCGAGACATCTTCAAGCGGGACAAGCCGTGAATCGCCCCCGATGTAAATTTGCACGCCTTGTGCCCGGCTGGACACATCAAGCAGTTGCAGCAGATCTGTTTTTTTCTCGAAGAGTGCAAACATGCGGCGTAAACGGTCCATGTCTGAGGCAATATCGGTAATGTCAAGCAACTTGCTTTCACCCGAAATAACCACGCCGTCGTCGGTATCGTCGGCTGCGGTTCCTGCCTCAACCGCCTGCTGCATCAGGCGCGAAATATCTTCTTGAAGCGAAGACAGCTCTTCGGTGATGGCCCCACGCACCTCATCGAACGACCTGCCGGCAAAATGCGCATTGAAAAAATTGCTGGCTTCGGTCAATTCCTGATCAAGATAATCACGCTGTACGAACAGGATACGGTTTTGGACATCACCATCGGGCGTCACGATAATGAGCAGCACACGCTTGTCAGAGAGCCGGATGAATTCGATTTGCCGGAATACCTGCGAGCGCTTGGGCGCCAGCACGACCCCGGCAAAATGCGTCAGATTGGACAGCAGGGTAGCCGCCGCATTGACCGCCCGGGTGGGCTCGGAAGCAGGCAGCATTTCACGGATTTGAGAGGGCTGCAAAATTTCAAAGCGCTGCGTTGCCAGCAAACGGTCGACAAACAACCGGTAACCACGCGGCGTAGGGATACGCCCGGCCGATGTATGCGGGCTGTGAATCAGACCGAGCTCTTCAAGGTCGGCCATGACATTACGTATCGTGGCCGGGGAAAGATCGAACATTTTGGAAAGGGTACGCGACCCGACCGGTTGCCCATCGGCGATGTAACGCTCGATGAGCGCTTTGAGCAGCGCCTTGGATCTGTCGTCCATGTCCATTTTTAAACCTTACGCCGCAAGATGACAAAGTTGTCGTTCAGCGGCAACAACAAATTCTCGTCGAACATATAATTAATTTATCTGAATGTCTCCATCATAAACAAGGTATCGGCACAATGCATTTCAAAACTGTAGCGTTGATCGGTCGCTATCAGGATCGTGGCCTGGATGCACCGCTGCGCGCACTGGCGGCAACACTGCAAACTGCCGGCTGCACTGTGCTTGTTGAAACCGATACGGCGGTCAATACCGGCGTCACTGAATTCCCCACCGCGTCATACACCGACATCGGCAACCAGGCCGATCTGGCCGTCATCATGGGTGGTGATGGCACCATGCTGGGGGCTGCCCGCATGCTGGCGCACAGCCGCGTACCGCTCATTGGCATTAACCATGGCCGCCTGGGTTTCATCACCGACATACCGCTTGATACCGCAGCCACCGCCCTGCAACGGGTCATCAAGGGTAACTTCGATATCGAAGAGCGCATTCTGCTCGAAGGGCGCGTCATGCGCGGTGACCGCATCATGTTCTCGGGGGTTGCCCTGAACGATGTCGTCATCAACCGCGCCGGCCGCGGCGGCATGATCGAACTCAGTGTCGACCTTGACAACAGCCTGATGTACAACCAGCGCGCCGATGGCCTGATCATCTCGACCCCAACCGGCTCCACGGCCTACGCCCTGGCGGCCAACGGCCCTATCCTGCACCCGCAATTGCGCACCATTCTGCTGGTGCCGGTGGCGCCGCAAACCCTGTCCAACCGGCCCATTGTCATCCCCGACTCCGGGGTTCTTGGCATTACCATCACTTCCCTCAGCCGGGTTGAGTCCGGTGCCAGTGTTCACTTCGACATGCAGACCTGGTCCGAATGCCAGGCGGGCGACCGCATTGAGGTACGCCGCGCGCGCGATCCCATCCGCTTTATCCACCCCTCCGGTTACAGCTTTTTTTCAACGCTGCGACGAAAGCTTCTGTGGAACCGGATGCCCACCCTGTCAGACGAGGCCGAATAACCATGCTGCGTGCCCTGAGCCTGCGAGATTTCGTTATTGTCGAGCACACCGAAATTCATTTCGACGCGGGTTTCACGGTTTTTTCCGGGGAAACCGGTGCCGGCAAATCCATCCTCATCGATGCCCTGTCCCTGGCACTGGGGGCACGAACCGATACAGCCTTCATCCGTGATGGCGCCAGAAAATCCGACATCAACGCGGTATTCGACACCCCTGCCAGCCTGCAGGCCTGGCTCGCCGAACACGATCTCGATGCCGATGGCACCCTGGTGCTGCGCCGGGTCATCGACCTGCAAGGCAAAAGCCGGGCCT
Organism: Alcaligenaceae bacterium; assembly: GCA_012744285.1. GTDB lineage: Bacteria > Pseudomonadota > Gammaproteobacteria > Burkholderiales > Burkholderiaceae_B > Neopusillimonas > Neopusillimonas aromaticivorans. The sequence continues at coordinate 4,748 of JAAYID010000246.1, read as the reverse complement.
ACATCAACGGTGTGCCGGTTACCCTCACGCAACTGCGCGATCTGGGCGAACAATTGGTCGATATACATGGGCAACATGCCCATCAAAGTCTGCTCAAACCGGCCAGTCAACGCGACCTGCTCGACATGCAAGGCGGTTACGCCACGTTGGTCACCGACGTGGCCAACGCCTGGCAGGTCTGGCAAAAACTGGACAAACAACTGGCCGACGCACGGGCGCGAATCAACACGCTCAAGGAAGAGCGCGAGCGTCTCGAGTGGCAGGTGACTGAACTTGATCAATTAAATCTGGCTGAAGGCGAATGGGAGACCCTGTCGGCAGAGCAAAACCGTCTGGCCCATGCCCAAGCCCTCATTGAGAACGCGACGCGAGCCCTTGACGCCCTTGACGGCGAAACAGGTTCGGCCCACCGCGCCCTTGGTCTTGCGGCCCAGCAATTGCAAACCATGCTGCGCCACGACCGCCAGCTTGAAGGCATCTGCGAAACCATTGAGTCAGCGCGTATCGCAACCGCTGAAGCAGCTTCCGACCTGAACAGCTACCTGAGTAGTCTTGAACTGGACCCCGATCAGCTGCACCACACCGAAACCCGCATGTCGGCAGTTTTCGAGGTTGCACGCAAATTTCGTGTCGAACCCGAAGAAATTCCGTTCCTGACACAATCGTTACATGAAAAGCTGGCGTCGGCACACGCCGGTATCAACCTGGACGCCCTTGAAGCCCAGGCGACCGCAGCACGGGCACACTACGAGCAATGCGCCAACGTCTTGTCGCAGGCCCGCATCAAAGCCGGGCACGACATGGCCAGCGCCGTTACCGAGGCCATGCAGACGCTGGCCATGGCTGGCGGTCAGTTCCAGGTTTCAATAACACCCGGAACACCCGGCCCCCACGGCATCGACACCGTAGAGTTTCTGGTTGCCGGTCATGCCGGCAGTCAGCCCAGGGCACTGGCGAAGGTGGCGTCCGGCGGTGAACTGGCGCGGTTATCACTGGCACTTTCGGTCATTGCCAGCCAGGCGGCACGCGTGCCCACGCTTATTTTTGATGAAGTTGACAGCGGGGTTGGCGGTGCCGTCGCCGAAGTGGTCGGGCAATTGCTGAAGTCACTGGGGCAACGTCACCAGGTGCTTTGCGTCACCCACCTGCCCCAGGTTGCCTCGTGCGGTACCCACCATTTCAAGGTCAGCAAGACGCAAACCCATGGGGTAACGGCATCACGAATCGACAAGCTATCGGCAGCCGACCGTATTGAAGAAGTAGCCCGCATGCTGGGCGGCCTGAATATTACCGGCACCACACGGCAGCACGCCGCTGAAATGCTGGGGGGCTAAGTACACCGACACGACAGCCGGCCCCAACATTCCCTGCATTTCCAACCCCGAACGGCGGGGCGTACTGCGCACCGGATCAGGGACGCTTTTTCTGACAGGCAGGGCAAATGCCGTAAAGCATCATGGTATGGCTTTCAAGCACGAAGCCCTTTTGTTCGGCAATAAGATGCTGCCGCTTTTCAATGTCGGCATCGGTAAATTCAGCAACCTTGCCGCAATTGGTACAGATAAGGTGATCGTGGTGATCACCGTCGTTGAGCTCGAAAACCGCCTTTCCGCCATCAAACTGGCTACGCGTTAGAATACCCGCCTGTTCAAACTGCGTCAGCACCCGGTAAACCGTGGCCAGGCCGATATCGATCTCTTCGGCAATAAGTGCCCGGTAAACATCTTCGGCACTATGGTGACGCATGTCGGACTTTCGAAAAACATCAAGGATTTTCAGGCGCGGAAACGTCGCCTTCAAACCCATGCTTTTCAGTTCATTTTGTTCATTCATGTGGTGGCTCTATAGCTAATGGACATTATGCCTTTATGATAACGGTTTTATTCAACCTGAATGACAGGGGCGCTTCGTGTTAACGACTCGTAAACCATTATTTTCAACGCTGCGCACCGGCCTGGCCGTCAGTGCGCTGGCACTTGCCCTGACGGCTTGCGGTGGTACCAAATGGGGCTTCCCGTACCGGGCCGATGTGCAACAGGGCAACTGGATTACAGCCGAACAGGTGGCACGCCTTGAGCCCGGCATGACGCGTGAGCAGGTTCGTTTCATTCTGGGCACACCCGTGCTTCAAGACATCTTCCGCACCAACCGTTGGGACTACACCTACTTCAACAAGCCTGGTTATGGCGCCACTGAAGAACGCCAGTTCACGGTATGGTTCGAAGGTGATCAACTGGTCCGCTGGGCGGGTGACGAACCGCCAAACCGCCAACCGTTCGAACGTTATGACACCGGTGCCAAAGACAACCAGGGCGACGCCTCGACCAACGACCGCAAAGCGGCCATTGACACGAAAATCGCACCGAACACCGAACTTGAAATCAACCCCGAACGCCCTGTTGGCCCCGGCATACAAAGCCTGCCCGTCAACGAACCTTTACGCTAAGAGACCCCTATGCGCATTGCCATCGCAGGAGCGGACGGCCGGATGGGCCGCATGCTCATTGAAGCTGTCATCAACTCACCTGACCTTACCCTTTCGGTCGCGCTCGACCGCACCGGCTCGGCATGTATCGGCCAAGACGCAGGTGGCTTCCTGGGCCACACCACCGGGGTCCACATTACCGATGATCTCGATGCACTGACCCATGCCGACTGCCTGATCGACTTCACACGCCCCGAAGGCACACTAACTCACCTGGAAGCCTGCATCAAGCACCAGGTCAAATGCGTGATTGGTACAACCGGCTTCGATCTGGAAGGTAAAAAGGCCATCCAGGCTGCCAGCCAGAAAACCGCCATTGTGTTTGCGCCCAACATGAGCGTGGGTGTCAACGCGACGCTGAAACTGCTCGACATGGCCGCCCGTCTGCTGAACAGCGGCTATGATGTTGAAGTCTTTGAAGCGCACCACCGCAACAAGGTCGACGCCCCATCGGGTACGGCCCTGGCCATGGGCGAAACCGTCGCCCGGGCCTGGGGTGAAAAACTCGAAGACATTGCCGACTGGGCACGCCACGGGCATACCGGCGCCCGTGAAGACGGCCGTATCGGGTTTTCAGTACTGCGCGGTGGCGACATTGTAGGTGATCACACCGTGTATTTCTGCGGTGCCGGCGAGCGCATCGAAATTTCCCACCGCTCCAGCAGCCGCACCACGTATGCCCAAGGCAGCCTGCGTGCCGCTCGTTATCTGGCCCGCAAAGAATTCGGGCTGTTCGACATGCAAGACGTGCTGTCCAGTTAAGCACCCCATGAAAAGTGCCCGTTGCCGGGCACTTTTCATGTCAACCCTGCCCTGACAGGCTCTTGCTCAAGCGCCACACCGTATTTTGCAAAAACATCTTCGCAAATGCGACCAGCCAATGCCTGGATATCATCGGCCGTAGCCCCGCCATAATTCACCAGCACCAAAGCCTGACGGTCATGAACCCCCACCGGCCCGTCACGAAACCCTTTCCAGCCAGCCTTGTCAATCAGCCAGCCCGCAGCAAGCTTCCAGGTACCGTCAGCCTGCTCGTAGGCCACAAGACCTGGATTGATGGCCTTGATGTGCTGATACTGCACGGCATCGACCACCGGATTCTTGAAAAAACTGCCGGCATTGCCCAGGACGGCCGGATCTGGCAATTTATTGCGACGCACCTCACAAACAGCGTCAAATACGTGTTGCGGTTGCAGAAGCCCTTTGGCCTCCAGTGCACGACACCCCACCAGATCGGGGTAATCAATTCTGGGCTCCCACTGGCGCGGGAGGGCGAAACAAACCTTGGTGATCAACCAGCGACCCTGCGGCTGCCGCTTGAAAAAGCTGTCACGGTACGCAAAATTACAGGCGTCACGCGAGAACACCTGCAGCCGCCCCTCGTGAAAATCCCAGGCACTGACCTGTTCAAGACGGGTTTCAAGCTCGACGCCATACGCCCCGATGTTCTGAACCGGCGATGCCCCTACGGTTCCCGGAATCAACGCCAGATTCTCGAGACCGACCCAGCCCTGATCAAGGCACGCGCGCACGAACTCATGCCAGTTTTCACCGGCTTGAGCCTCAATGAACCAATGTCGAGGCGTTTCATCGACCAAGGCAATACCACGCGTTGCCACATGCACCATCAGACCCGGCATCTGTTCGGGCAAAACGACATTGCTCCCGCCGCCCAGCACAAACGTCTGATCATGCTGGCGCACCAGATCCGTCAACTCTGGCAATTGCTCATCATCAACATAGTCAACATAAGTCGGAGCCACTGACCGCAGGCCCAACGTGTTCATACTCGACAACTCTTTTGACTGAACCTCTAATGACATGGCAACTTTCGCAACAAACTTAAAGTGGGTGAACGCGCTATTACACCACGACGTTCTGCATGAAAACATCGGCCAGACAACGGCACCGCAGACAACCCGCCCTGACGTTCGAACCCATGCCCTCGACCACAAACCGGACGTTTCCGAGCGATATAAAACAGGGTATTTCTGCCCGGTCCCAAGACAGGAATTCAGGCCCCTTGCGCAACGAAAAAAATATGTGTTATATTAGCGTTCTTTCTGATTAACGCGGCGGCCAAAAGTAGCTAAAAAATAGCAACATTAAAGCCAACGCAAAACAGCAAAACTTTGCAGAAGCAAAGTCAACTTTAAAAAAATTTTAAAGTTGCTTGCAAAACCTAAAAAAACAGGTTATAATGCAAAGCTTCCTGAGGCAAGCAACCAAATGCTTCAGAAGCACCTAATAAGTGCACATGCGG
>JAAYID010000245.1 GCA_012744285.1 Alcaligenaceae bacterium | reverse complement strand
TGCGCGCCTACCACGAGCGTCAACGCGCCGAAAGCTGGTCGTACACCGAAGCCGACGGCACCGTACTGGGGCAAAAAATCACACCGCTCGACCGTGTCGGCCTGTACGTTCCGGGTGGCAAAGCCGCTTATCCCTCATCGGTTTTAATGAACGCCATCCCGGCCAAGGTGGCCGGTGTCGCCGAAGTCGTCATGGTCACGCCCACACCCAACGGCGTGCGTAACCCCATTGTGCTGGCCGCCGCCGCCATTGCAGGGGTTGACCGCGCCTGGGCCATTGGCGGCGCACAGGCCGTTGGCGCATTGGCCTACGGCACCGAAACCATTGCGCCGGTCGACAAAATCGTCGGCCCTGGCAACGCCTATGTGGCGGCCGCCAAGCGCCGCGTATTTGGCACGGTCGGCATCGACATGATTGCCGGCCCCAGCGAAATCCTGATCATTGCCGACGGCACCACACCCGCCGACTGGGTCGCCATGGACTTGTTCTCGCAGGCCGAGCACGACGAGCTGGCGCAATCCATTTTGCTGTGCCCCGATGCGCACTACCTTGACCAGGTCGAAGCCGAAATCAAGCGCCTGCTGCCCGGTATGCCACGCGCCGACATCATTCGCACCAGCCTGTCCAACCGTGGCGCCCTCATCCACGTCAAAGACCTTGACGAAGCCTGCGCCATCGCCAACGACATCGCCCCCGAGCACCTTGAAATCTCCACCGAAAATGCGGCAGCAGTTGCCGAAAAAATCCGTCACGCCGGGGCCATTTTCATGGGGCGTTACAGTTCGGAATCGCTGGGCGACTATTGCGCCGGGCCAAACCACGTCCTGCCCACCTCGCGCACCGCGCGCTTCTCATCGCCCCTGGGGGTGTATGATTTCCAGAAACGCAGCAGCCTCATCCAGGTTTCGCGCGACGGCGCACAAACCCTGGGCAAAATTGCTGCCAAACTGGCCTATGGCGAAGGCCTGCAAGCCCACGCCCTTAGCGCCGAATACCGGTTGAACACCGACTCCTGAACGTAGCCAGGGGCTCTGGCCCCGCTTTATACAGAATACTATGCGTACCGCTGAAATTACCCGCAATACCAACTAGACCCGCATCCGCGTGGCCATCAACCTTGACGGCACCGGTCGCCAAAGTCTCAATACCGGTGTACCTTTTCTCGACCACATGCTCGACCAGATCGCCCGTCACGGCCTGATCGATCTCGATATCCATTGCGATGGTGATACCCACATCGACGACCACCACAGCGTTGAAGACGTCGGCATTGCCCTGGGCCAGGCCTTTGCCGCTGCGGTTGGCGACAAAAAAGGCCTGCGTCGTTACGGCCACTCGTATGTGCCGCTCGATGAAGCCCTGTCGCGCGTGGTGGTTGATTTTTCCGGTCGCCCCGGGCTTGAATTCAACGTGCCCTTCACCCGCTCGCACATTGGCCACTTCGACGTCGACCTGACACAAGAGTTCTTCCAGGGCTTCGTCAACCACGCGCTGGTCACCCTGCACATCGACAACCTGCGCGGCAGCAATTCGCACCACCAGTGCGAAACCGTGTTCAAGGCCTTTGGCCGCGCCTTGCGCATGGCCACCGAAATTGACCCGCGTGCCAGCGGCGTCGTGGCATCCACCAAAGGCGTCCTGTAAGCATCGTGAATACCATCGCCATTGTTGACTACGGCATGGGCAACTTCCACTCGGTTGCCCGTGCCCTGCAAGCGGCCGCACCCGACGCCGACGTACGCATCTGCCGCAGCGCGGCCGAAATCACCGCGGCCTCGCGCGTCGTGTTCCCCGGCCAGGGCGCCATGCCCGACTGCATGCGCACCCTGAACGAATCCGGGCTGCGCGATGCCGTTTTGCAGGCCGCCCGTACCAAACCCTTGCTGGGCGTGTGCGTAGGCGAGCAAATGCTGTTTTCCACCAGCGAAGAAGGCGACTCTCCCTGCCTGAACCTGTTCTCCGGCAGCGTCAAGAAATTTCAAGGGCCACAATTCGCCTCATCGCGCCAGCACGGCGACGAGGCCCACGAATTGCTGAAAGTGCCGCACATGGGCTGGAACCGGGTGCAGCAAACCCGTGCGCACCCGCTCTGGAACGGCATCGACGACGGCACGCACTTCTATTTCGTACACAGTTACTATGCGGTACCGACCGACCCGGCACTTACCGTAGGGCAAACACACTACGGCCTGACCTTTACCTGCGCGGTGGCTGCCGATAATATTTTTGCTGTGCAGTTTCACCCCGAAAAAAGTGCTGATCCGGGCTT
>JAAYID010000025.1 GCA_012744285.1 Alcaligenaceae bacterium | reverse complement strand
GCCACACAACATTGGCGGCAACGCTATCCACATTTGATATATTGAGCCCATTCACGACCGGCCACACCGTGGCAAAAAGGTCGTTCAGTAGCGCCGGCAACTTGCACGGGGTGGGGTCGCCCTCGTATGATCCGCGCTATTGCTGCCAACCCGCAGTTACTGGAACACGATGACAAAAACATTGATTATTGCCGAGAAGCCCTCGGTTGCCCTGGATATTTCGCGCGCCCTGGGGGGCTTTACGCGTGAAGGGGATTACTTCGAAAGTGACCGCTACGTGCTGGCGTCCAGCATCGGGCACCTGCTCAGCCTGGTGGCACCCAACGATCCGGTCCGCGGGAAATGGAGTTTTGCCCACTTGCCGGTGATCCCCCCGCAATTCGAACTGGGCCCAACCGACAAGCGCTCCAGCGAACGGCTCAAGCTGCTGGTCAAGCTGCTCAAGCGCAAAGATGTCGACAGCGTGATCAACGCCTGCGACGCGGGGCGTGAGGGCGAGCTGATCTTCCGCTACATCGTGCAATATGCGGGGGTCAAAAAGCCCGTACAGCGGCTCTGGCTGCAGTCCATGACGCAAACGGCCATTCGTGAGGCTTTCGAAAAACTGCGCGACGACGATGACCTGAAACCGCTGGAAGCGGCGGCCCGTTCACGGGCCGAAGCCGACTGGCTGGTGGGCATCAATGGTACACGCGCCATGACGGCGTTCAACAGCAAAGACGGCGGCTTCTTCAAAACCCCGGTGGGGCGGGTACAAACACCCACCCTGGCCATCGTGATGGAACGCGAAGACCGCATCCGCAAGTTCCAGCCGCGCGACTACTGGGAAGTGCACGCCACCTTTGTGGCGGCGGCCGGTTTCTATGCCGGTCGCTGGTTTGACCCGAAATTCGTCAAGAATGAACTTGACCCTGAGCAGCGTGATTCGCGCCTGTGGTCGAAAGCCGCCGCGCAAACCATTGTGGCCGCCTGCCGCGATCAGCCCGGTACGGTCACTGAGGAGTCCAAGCCCACGACCCAGATGTCGCCGGCGCTGTTCGACCTGACCTCGCTGCAACGGGAAGCCAACTCGCGCTTCGGATTCTCGGCCAAGGCGACACTGGCCCTGGCGCAAACCCTGTACGAACGGCACAAGGCCCTGACCTACCCACGTACCGATTCGCGCTACCTGCCCGAAGACTACCTGCCTACCGTCAACGACACGGTAGCGGCTCTGGCCGAGGCCGGTACCAACGCCGCCGCCAGTGTGCAGCCCTATGCCAGACAACTGCGCGACTCGGGCTGGATCAAACCCAACAAACGCATTTTCGACAACAAAAAGGTCTCGGATCACTTTGCGATCATCCCGACGCTGCAAGTGCCCAAAGACCTCAGCGAAGCCGAAAGCAAGATCTACGAGCTGGTCACACGCCGTTTCCTGGCCGTGTTCTTCCCCGCTGCCGAGTTCCGCGTCACTACCCGCATTACCGAAGTGTCGGGCCACCACTTCAAGACCGAAGGCAAAGTGCTGGTCGCCCCCGGCTGGATGGCGATTTACGGGCGCGAAGTGCAGGGCGCCGATACCAATCTGGTCGCCGTCGACCAAAATGAAACCGTCAAGACCGACGACATCGAAGCCCGTGACCTGGTCACCAAGCCACCCGCCCGCTTCAATGAAGCCACGCTGCTGTCGGCCATGGAAGGGGCCGGCAAGCTGGTTGACGACGAAGGCCTGCGCGAAGCCATGTCCGAACGCGGCCTGGGCACACCGGCAACCCGCGCGGCCATTATTGAAGGGCTGCTGAATGAAGGCTACCTGCGCCGCGAAGGGCGCGATCTGGTGCCCAGCGCCAAGGCGAAGCAACTGATCACATTGCTTTCCGGTCTGGGGGTCAGTGAACTGACCTCACCCGAACTGACCGGCGAGTGGGAACAGCGCCTGAAACAGATCGAACAGCGCCAGCTGGGCCGCGAAGAATTCATGCGTGAAATCGCACAGATGACCCAGGTTATCGTGAAGCGCGCCAAGGAATACGAGCGCGATACCGTGCCGGGTGACTATGCCACCCTGACCACACCCTGCCCGAAATGTGGCGGGGTGGTCAAAGAAAATTACCGCCGTTACGCCTGCACCGCATGTGATTTTTCCATCGGAAAACACCCGGGCGGGCGCACGTTTGAAGTGCCGGAAGTCGAGGCCTTGCTGCAAGAGCGTACCCTCGGGCCCTTATCCGGGTTCATCAGCAAGATGGGCCGGCCATTTGCGGCCTTGCTGCGTATTACCGATGACTACAAGCTGGAATTCGATTTCGGGCAGAATGATGCCGAAAACGAGGAGCCGGTTGATTTTTCAGGCCAGCCCGCGCTGGGGGCCTGCCCAAAATGCGGCAGCCCTGTCTATGAACACGGCATGAATTACGTG
>JAAYID010000244.1 GCA_012744285.1 Alcaligenaceae bacterium | reverse complement strand
GGCCGGGGCGGGCGCTAAACTCGCCGGCTCGACCCGGTGGGTCGAAAGCGCCGGCTCAGACACCGCGCCCTTGCCTCCCCGCCCATGGTCCCCAAGGCGGCGGGCTCAAGCCCTTGTGTCCACCACACCCCCACCCGCGCGGGGTACGTGATTTTGGCCGGAATGGCCAGGGACTAGCAGTTATTCAGTGAACTGAAAGCTGAAGGCTGAAAGAGGAAAGCCGGGCTTGAATTTCAGACGTTTTCTGCACGCATGAGCGAATCGCCGGCCAGGACCGTTCTTCGCATCTCTTCATGCTTGTCGTGCAGCGCCAAATACTTGGCTTCGGATACCGCGGCCCGATCAGCCGTCCCGCTGAAAGAGGCCCGAACATAGTCGTGATACCAGATTGACTCTGTTGTTGTGAGCCCGACGAACCGTTCTTTTCCGTCTTCATCGGTCGAGAGTGCTTTGATTTCCGTAAGGTACGCCCGTGCGCCGGGCTGAAGTTCTAACATAATGCTCCTAGGTAAGCTTCCCATTGTAGCCGTTTGCCCTGGAAGTCTCTGGACGCTATCGCGCATTGGGTAAAATTTCACAGTCAGTGTAGGCAAGGGACTGATGTGCAGCTATTCGCAAGGATGCGAATGGATCAAAGGGTCATGGTGAGATGGGTCACGCTAGAACAGGTCAGTCTGCAATGCTGCTTGCTTCAGGCAGGTGATGGCGGACGGTGCAGGTATACCCTGCAGCGAACCATCCATACGATTATATCGGTCACCGTTTGCGCACCGGCTTGGGAAGGGTGATGGTGACAGCGCAAGGGGCTGGAGCATGATGCAAAACGATGGGCTCAGGAGTCAAACACGTCGTGTAACGATTGCGCGTGGATAATGCGGACAACCCAGTGCTGCAGTACGGCGGTGTCGGCGTGCTGCAAGCGTTGACTTACCCAGTCGGGCAGGTCACCAAATTTTTGTTGTAATTGGGCGTGAAGCATTTCGGAAATGCCGTTATGAGCACCTTGCTGGATGCCTTTCTCGATGCCTTTCTCGATACCTTTCTCGATACCTTTTGCCAGGCCTTTTTCAATCCCCCGCTGCTCAAATTCTTCGGCCCAGGTTTCAAAGCGTGCAGTCAGTGTCATTTTGAGCTCCTTCAGATCATCGATCTTGGGCAGTACCATCGCGTGTTTGCTTCGGCGCAGCACTACGGCACGAATCCAGATAGCAAAGATACGGCGTAGTTCCGGGTTGTCGGCCAGCCAGTCGTTTAACAGATCAATCAAGTCAAACAAAGCCTGGCTGCTGGCCGGGTGTTCAACCTGAATGATGGCGGCTACCAGGTTGCGCATGGTGGTCAGCGTCTCATCAGTGTACTGGCTCTGTTCGATCAGTAAATATTTCAACTGTGGCAGATAGTGTGCCACCAAACCCGGTGCTTTGGGAATGAGGTCGGCGATGTCGATGGGGGCTTTCCAAGGGGCGGCGCCGTTGTACAGCACGATGGGCAGGACGGGCGGCAGTCGATTGCCCGGCAAGACGTCGCCTCGTCGGATCAGGTCCTGGTACAGCAAACCCACGTACACCATCATGCGCACCGGCATCCAGGGGTCGGATTTGCTTTGAAACTCGATCAGCAGATACAGGTAGACCCATTGGCCGTCGGCCCTCACCCGCCAGATGACGTCATCGGCACGCTGGCGAAAGTCATCGGTGATGTAGGAACCCGGTGCTTTTTCAAGGGTGGTGTAATCCAGGCTGTGCAGCCAATCGTCGGGAATGAAGCCCATGATCAGATCACGCACGACCTCGGGCGATGAGAACAGCAATTTGTATGAGGAGTCATTGATCGACACGGAGGGCTTCCTGTGGCCGCAAACGGCTTGGGTTCAGGAAGTCAGTGTAGGCAAGGGACCAATGTGCAGCTATTCGCAAGGATGCGAATGGATCAAAAGGTCATGGTGGGATGGGTTGCCTGAGAGCCGGGCAGGGACAAGGCGGTGACAAGGCAGAGAAGGGAGGTGCGAATCATTGATGTTTTTGTCAGTGGGCTGGGCAATGAGGGGATAGCCCCAAGGAAATCTGCTCCAGGCAAGTTTGTTATGGGTACCGCGAAGTTAGTGGCCACAGGGCAGTCATGATGATTTTTTTAGACCGTACCAAGCCCTTGGGACCGAGGCCGAGGGGTTGTAGTGCTGTTTTTTTATGACATAGCTAAAAACTCAACGCCTGCGCCGACGTCTTCGTCTTGGCAGCAGCCGAGTGCGGCGTCCTAGCCCATCGAGTAGCCGATGCGCAGATACCAGTATATCGGCCAGGCTGCTGACCAAAAGAACCCCATAATGATTCGTTGCCAGGGTCAGCCACAATCTCAAACGGTGCAAGCGAGTTCTTGGTAGGGGGGTGGCAGCTCAATATCGTGTGCATCAAACACCTGGTGAAGTTGCTCCCAGTCAATCTCATCGGCCTCAAGGTCATCGATGTCCGGCACCCACATCCGCTGATGATTATATTGGCCATATTTGCAGGCATCTGCCAGGGCACCGTAAGGCGTTAAACGAGCAAAGGTCGCTTGATCGATGTGCTCAGCGAACTCCTTGAACCATTTGCGCGGGCGTCGATGCAGATCAAATCCGTCAAGAACGGGTACGGTGCGATGATCGTTCACAATGACCTGGGTTTTCAAAGGGATCTGGGTGGTCCAGCCCTGGTCATGAAGCACGGTATCTGCGGCAATGACAGCCTCGGGATACAGCAGGTGAAGTGCTTGCAATGAACGATTAACCGCCCCTTGGGGGTCAACCACCAGGTTGTAATACACCCCAACCCGGGGCCCGGCTGCACGAATCAGGCCCGCGTCTTTCCAACGCTTGGCATAAATCGATGCCTTGTCTTTGTTGCCATCTAGTCGGGCAGCCAGCATAGAAATCGAGAAGACGGCCGGCAATGCCCTGAGTCGGTCAAAAGCAGAGGTTTTCATGGTCTTTCTCCTAGCCTTTCATTGTCGAACCGGGTGCTGGTTGCGCGGATCCGCTTTTTGCATTACCGCCTCAAGACGGTATGTCGCCAAGAAGTGTTCCAGAGCTTCTGGCGGAGCCAACCGGTTGATGGTTTCGTATTCACTCACATGATGCAAAAATCGGCGAGCGATATCGTCCAGTTGCGCCGGCTCCTGCTGGTCAATCCACCACAGATCAAAGATATCGCGCCATTTTAAGAACGGACGTGTAGCAAATGCCGTCAAGTTGTCCGCATACGCTGATCGCAATGTCCCGGCTGGAAGCGGTGATGATGAGCGAGTGACCACATCGCCATGACGCACAGGAAAGACGAACTGTGATTCGTAGTGCTCCAGTCGCGTAGCATGGCAGGGGGCGTGGGTTGACAAATACCGGTTTATTTTTCACACAACGCAGCATCGGCAGGCGCCAGGTCAGGGCAGTTTATGCAGGTGGTGCGCGCTTTTGGCGGTTGCAGTGCGGCGGGCATGTCTGTGGTCACGGTTTTATCAATCGGGCTAATCGCGGCTGAAGACGAGGATTTGTAGCTGCGTTCAGATGCAGACGACGGCAAGGTTTTTCCGAAGTAGTCAGCCAGCGCCTGGATTTCATAGTGGCCGGTATTGTGTTTTTCGACGCCTTTGAAGATCGTGAACCGGTCACCGCCGTCAGCCAGATATTCATTGGTAACAACACGGTAAATCTGGTCATCTGTCACCGGGTTCCAGCGCTTGCTGGCCAGGTCCAGCACTTTGGCAGACACCAGCAGGTTGCCCTGACCGTTGGGTTTGCCCTGGCCGCGTTGCCAGTCCCAGGTGTAACGCAGGGTACGGGCGGGTTGCAGCAGGCGCCCGCAAATGGGGGTAGCTGTCAGCGCCTTGCTTTTGCAGTTGGCCGCTTCCCATTGCTGTTCCAGCAAGCGTTTGAGCTGTTTGCCGGTAAGGTCGACATAGACAAGGCG
>JAAYID010000243.1 GCA_012744285.1 Alcaligenaceae bacterium | reverse complement strand
GGTCCATGCCACGGTTACCGTCAAGGAACTGATCCCCGAAAAACGGCGTGTGCTCTTAAGCACCGTGTGCACCGTGAAAGGTAAAGTCGTCATCGATGGCGATGCGTTGGTCATGCCAACGGCCCGGATCAAATAACCTGTCTTTCCAGGTATGTGGTTGCGCTGGTTGGCGTTGCCACTGACACCTGGCGCTGGTGTGCTGGCGCTGTTGTCAGTTCGACACGGTACGCCCGCTGGCTACAATAGCCCGTCTGGTGGTTATATAAACCGCTGCAATTGTTGACGGAGTTTCGTTGTGCCCGCTTCCCTGATGGCTTATTTTCCAGCGTGGACCCACGAATGGCTTGATTCGGCCTTTCTGGCGGCACAGGTACTGACAATAGTAGTAGTTGCCTGGATGTTGCAGCGCGGTCTGAAGCGAATTTTGTATCGTGTCAGCGCCATGTACGACCTGCCTCGGCATCTGGTGTTGCCTACCGTGGCTATTGCCCGTTGGGTGATCATCATTACGGCGGCATTGCTGGTGCTAGGCCGTCTGGGTGTATCGGCCACGGTATTGTGGACCGCATTTACCGGTTTCGCAGCAGTTGCGGCCGTGGCGTTTTTTGCCGCCTGGAGCGTCCTGTCAAATATTTTTTGTGCCATTCTTATTTTCACCGCCCGCCCGTTCCGGGTCGGCGATCATGTCGAAATTCTGGACACGGCCGAAAAACCAGGTGCCAAGGGTGAGGTGGTTGATATTGGCCTGTTGTATGTCACCTTGCGCGATGCCACCCCCGAGAATCATGGGGCTTTGTTGCAGATTCCCAATGCCTTGATCTTTCAGCGGGTCGTACGTCGATGGAAGGATCGCAGGTCCTGAAGCGCGTCGCCTGTGGTGCATCAGCATGCTGACCGTTCAAGAACGGTGGGAAATACGGGTTTGTCTGGCAAACTACATTCTGGTATAAACTGTTTCCCGTGGTTATCTGTTCTGATTTCAGTCCGTAAAATATTCTGTAACCCGATTTCCTGCAAAGAGAATTTTTGTGAAAACCATCATGCTGGTAGACGACTCTGCCACGCTCTTGTTGTCTGTCTCTACCATCCTGACCAAGGCCGGTTACCAGGTTGAAAAGGCGTCCAACGCTCAGGAAGGCCTTAAAAAACTTGGCACCGGAATCAAGATCGATCTTCTGATTACCGACCTGAATATGCCGGGTCTCAATGGTATCGAGTTCATCAAAGAAGTGCGCAAGCTTGCCGCATATCGTTTTGTGCCTATTCTGTTTCAGACAACCGAGTCCCAACAGTCCAAGCGACTCGAGGCCAAGGCGGCGGGTGCTTCCGGGTGGCTGGTCAAGCCGGTGACGGCTACCGACTTGCTGAATACGATCAAGCTGGTGATGCGCTAGTGTGTTGTCTGAATCCGGTGGTTGGCGTATGAATAGCTTGTCAGAAAAAACCAAACTGCTGGTCGTTGTTGCGATTGTCAGTCTTGGCATCTGGGTGTGCGTGTATTTTGGCAATCCCTTCTACGAGGGTTCCGTGTTGCCAGCGTTGGGTATGAGTTCTGCAGCCGGTGCGGCGTTTGGTTCAACGTTCATTGCGATTGCCGCTTTTTTTGCCCAGCGCTTGTTGGCACTGCTGCTATATCGTAATTGGCGGCTGGGTGT
>JAAYID010000242.1 GCA_012744285.1 Alcaligenaceae bacterium | reverse complement strand
GCCGAGGGGGCACGTAAAGCCTTTGAGCTGGCGGGTTTTACGCCGTGTCGGGCGCTTGAGGTCGGCGACGTGTTCACCCTGATCAATCTGGTCGGGCAAGGGGTGGGCTGCAGCCTGTTGCCCGGTCGCATGCGGGGCTTCAATCCGGCCGTGACCCTGGTGCCGCTGCAGCCGCGTTACCGGTCGACGCAAACCATTGCGCTGCTGGTACCGGCGGCACGCGAAACCGAATGGAGTTTGCGTGCGCTGGTGGCGGAATGCCGGATGTACGGGGCGCCGCCTGCTTAAATACCTGGAAACACTTCCGGCAGGTTGCTCAGGTGTTCAAACACCTGTTTGCGCAGCCACATATTGCCGGCGTCGCGGTGGTAGCGTTCGTGCCAGTACTGCCGAATTTCGTAGGGTTCGATGGAAAAGGGCAGCGCAAGCGCCTGGGCCTTGCCTTGCCGCGCCAGGGTGCGACCCAGCCGTGCCGGCACGATGGCCAGCAGGTCAGAGGCGCTGATAATGGCCTCAAGGCCCAGATACGATGGCACCCGCAACGTGACGTTGCGGTCAATGCCCTGTTCAAACAGGGTTTTTTCCAGACGGGTGTGGCCGGTGCCGGGGGCGTCAAGCGCCAGATGGGCTTCCGCCAGGTAGCCTTCGCGTGACAGTGCGCCGCGAATGCGCGGGTGGTCGGGCCGCATGATGCAGACGTAATTCTCGGTGAACAGGCGTTGCTGGTAAAAGCCGGTTTGCAGGTCGGTGGCATAGCCGATGGCCAGATCGAGTTTGCCGGACTCAAGCAGGTTCGCCGACAGTTCATCCAGGTCAAGGGAATCAATCTTGATGTTGGGGGCGATATTACGCAGTGAACCCATCAGGGCGGGCAGCATTACCAGCTGCCCGATATGGCTTAACCCCAGCCGGAAGCGACGGGTTGATGTGGCCGGCTCGAATGACCGGTAGGGATTGCCCTCGGTGTTCAGCAGCAGAATGGCTTGCTCGATATGGGGTAGCAGGCTTTCCAGAAAGGGCGTGGCCATCATGCCGCCCGAAGTGCGAACAAACAGGGCGTCGCCAAAGTGCTGGCGCAGGTGACCCAGCCGCACGCTGATGGCCGGCTGGCTTAGGCCGACGTGGTCAACAGCACGACTGACGCTTTGTGCGGCGTGAATTTCTTTGAGTAGCAGCAGATCGTAAAGGTCCAGTCGGGTCATTATTGTTGTTTTGAATAAGGTGTCTACTTGTTCTTTTATTTGCTTATATTATTTAAATACAAAATAAAGTCTATCATGGCTGGACTATTGCTGGTTAGGGGCCATTTGATTGACACTTCAGCCTGTTACCGGTCGTTTGCTGGCCGGATCAGGCACTCAGGAGACCCATATGTCAGCACAAGCCAACCCCGATGTAAACGCCCTGCGCGAACAGTATTATCGGCACATTGACCGCGAAAGCATGACCCCGCTCTGGGAGGTTCTGCACAATGTCGTCACCCCTGAACCGATTACCCCCTGTGTGCCGCATCTGTGGAAGTGGGATGTCTGCCGCCCGTGGCTTGAAAAAGCCGGCGAGCTGATCACCGCCAAAGAGGCTGAACGTCGGGTGCTGGTACTTGAAAACCCCGGCCTGCGCGGGCAGATTCGTGTCACTCACAGCCTGTACGCCGGCTTGCAGCTGATTTTGCCGGGCGAGGTTGCGCCGGCCCATCGTCACTCCCAGTCGGCGTTGCGCTTCATTCTGGAAGGCAGCGGCGCCTATACGGCGGTGGATGGTGAAAAGGTGACCATGAATGTGGGTGACTTCGTGATCACGCCGTCATGGGCGTTCCACGATCATGGCAACCCGTCTTCCGAGCCGATGGTGTGGCTGGATGGCCTGGACGTGCCGATTGTTGAACTGTTTGATGCCCAGTTCATGGAACGTGGCGCTGAAGAAAGCCAGCACACCGGCACCGATGGCGCCATCAACCTGGCCGAGTTCGGCAATACCATGAAGCCGGTTGAATATTCGCCGCGCTCAAAGACATCGCCTTTGTTCTGGTACCCCTACGATCGTACCCGCGAGGCCCTGGAAACCATGAAGCGTCAAAGCCCGCAGCACGATTGCTGGGCGTTCAAATTGCAGTACACCAATCCGGTAACCGGCGGCTGGGCGATGCCGACCATCGGGACATTCATGCAATTGATGCCAGCCGGGTTCAAGGGCTCGCCGTATCGTTCCACCGACTCAACGGTGTATGCCGTGGTCGAAGGCAAGGGCCGTTGCGTGATTGGCGATACGCCGTTCGAGTTTGGCCCGAAAGACGTGTTCGTGGTGCCGTCCTGGATGCCTTACCATTTTGAAATCGATGGCGATGATGCCGTCGTTTTCAGTTTTTCTGATCGCCCGGTGCAGCAGTCGCTGGATCTGTGGCGTGAACGGTTGGGGTAAAAAACCGAGGCTTGAATCGTTGCATCGGGTCGTGCTCCACGTTATGCGTAAATCGCATAGAACCTATAGAAAGATGGCATTATCCGGATGGTTCGGGGTGTTTGTAGACTGGGTCGTCAAAATGGCGTTATTGTTGCGCTTGCGCTAAAAAAAAACGTTAAAGCAAAACACCACCAAGAACGTTAAAGCAAAACATCACTCCGGAGGAAACATGAGCAATAAACCTAAAATCGTCGTTACCGTGGCACCCACGGGCGGCATGGCCAGCAAGAAGCAAAACCCCGCGCTGCCCACCACCCCTGAAGAAATCGCGGCCGACGTTTACGATTGTTATAACGCGGGCGCCAGTGTGGTGGCCGTGCATGCACGCCGTGCCATCGACCAGGAAGCGACCTGCGACCCGGCGGTCTACACCGACATCAATCGCCGCATTCGCGACAAGTGCAACATCATCCTGAACAACTCGACCGGTGGCGGCATCAACGGCGACATGATCCATCAGCTGAATAACGGGTTGTGGGAAATCAAGTTTGAAGAGCGCCTGAAAGGCATGGAAGGCGAAGGCGTGGAAATGTGTACGCTGGATGCCCAGACCATTTGCGCCACCTTCGGCGACAAAGAAATTCTGGTGCCGACCACGCCTAAACGCGTGCGCGAACTGGCCGACAAAATGAAAGCCCGTGGCATCAAGCCAGAATGGGAAGTCTTCGCATTGTCCGACTTGCTGGAAGTGGGCAAAATCCTCAAAGAAGTCGATGAAGAGCCTTACTTCATCAACATGGTTCTGGGTGTCAGTGCGTTCCAGGGCGGCTTGCCGTATACCCCCAAGGTCATGCAATTGCTGGTTGATCACCTGCCCAAAGGGGCGATTTTCAACGTCAGCGCCATTGGCCCGGCACAATTGCCGGCGGCCATGCAGTCCTTGCTGCTGGGCGGTCACGTGCGGGTGGGTCTGGAAGACAACCTGTATTACGAACAGGGCAAACTGGCGACCAACGTGCAACTGGTCGAGCGTATTGTTCGTCTGGTGCGTGAAATGGGTTACGAGCCCGCTACACCCGACGAAGCGCGTCAGATCATGGGGTTGCCACGCCGCAAACCCTAATCCAATGCCGGTGGTATTGGCGTCTCACCTGAGACAGTTTCGGGCCGTGCTGGCCGTGTGCAAAACCGGCAGCACGGCACAGGCGGCAACGGTCTTGCCGTTGTCCCAGTCGGCGATTGCGCGCGCGATCCGCGAGCTGGAAACGGCCATCGGGGTGCCGGTGTTTGATCGTACGGCGCGTGGCATGGTACTCACCCCGGTCGGGCAGTTGCTGGCGCATCGTGCCGAGCGTGCCCTGAACCAGCTGGCGGTGGGCGAACGCGAGGCCCTGCAGGCGGCAGACACCGGGCCGGGGCGAACCGCGCCCGGACGTTTTGCCGGGTCGGCGGGGTTTCGTCATCTGCAAACCTTCATTGTTTTTTGCGAAACTCGCAGCGAAACGCTGGCGGCGGCGCGCTTGGGGGTCAGCCAGCCGGCGGTCAATCAAACGTTGCGTCAACTGGAGCATATGGCCGGGGTGCGTCTGTTTTATCGGACAGCCCGAGGCGTACGTCTGACCGAAAGCGGTGAAGTCGTGCTGCGTCGCTCCAAGCTTGCGCTCGATGAATTGCGCCAGGCGGCAGAAGACCTGGCGGCAACGCAGGGCAAGGTGCGCGGGCGGTTGGTGATTGGTTCGTTGCCGTTGTCGTCGGGTGCGCTGGTGCCCAGGGCGGTTGATCGTGTCCTGGCCCGGCATAAAGACATCCAGATCGTGATTGTTGACGGCACATATGACGGGCTGATGTATCAGTTGCGGCACGCCGATATTGACGTGCTGGTCGGTGCGCTACGCCCCCATGCACCGGGTGCAGACATTATCCAGACCCCTTTGTTTGAGGACACGTTATCGGTGGTGGTGCGCAAGGGCCACCCGTTGGAAGGCAAGCCGCTGGCTGGTTTGCAAGATCTGGTGTCGGAATCGTGGATCGCTCCATTG
>JAAYID010000241.1 GCA_012744285.1 Alcaligenaceae bacterium | reverse complement strand
GTTGTTATGGCATGAAAGACAGATGATATACGCAACGGCAATGCCTGCGGTTCCGGGGTTGAGTCAGAGCATGCGCAAAAATGTTCTCGCCATGGATCCTGTTCCCGTGATCTGGTCAGACCCCCAGCGCATTCCGGATACGCGCGTAATCAATGACCTTGTCATGATGGAACCCTTTAATCAGGCCGTCATGACGCGGTACGATAATCGAGGCGCGACGACGCGTCAGGGTTTCGCCTTCGATGACGCCGCGTTCGAACAGAGGGTCGAATTCGTCGAGCAACAGGCCGTGTTCTTCGGCGTAGCGGGTGAAATTATGGCGGGCTGTCATGCGATGCAGGTTGGCGTCGTCCAGTTCCACACCAAAAACGCAGGCGGCCCCGTTGGTCGCACCCGCCATGACGACCCATTGTTCAAACGAAATGCAAAGCTGGCGGTCAGCAACCGCATAGGCCGAGCCATAGGTGGCCATAGACAAAATGGCGGCAGATATTTTTGGCAGAATCATGTGGGTGTCACGTTCGCGAAGGAAGGGTTTTTCTTTTTATGAAGACCCTTATTCTGACAGGGTTGCGTTACAGGCGCATGACGTGCTGATATTAGAATGTTTATTTTTTCAATGATTTACCAAGAGGAACGCTATGACGATCAAAACAGGTGATACCCTGCCGGAAGGCACACTGACCGAATTCATCGAGGTTGAACAGCAGGGCTGCAGTCTTGGTCCTAACGCATTCAAGGTTTCTGATCTGGTCAAGGGCAAAAAAATCGCGATTTTTGCTGTTCCCGGAGCATTTACGCCCACATGTTCGGCCCAGCATGTCCCCGGCTTTCTGGAACATTTTGACGCATTGAAGGCCAAAGGTATTGATGAGATCTGGTGTGTTGCGGTAAATGACGCCTTTGTCATGGGCGCTTGGGGGCGTGATCAGAAGGTTAATGGCCGCATTCGCATGATGGCCGATGGCAGTGGCCTCTGGACACGTGCGTTGGGGCTGGAGCTTGATCTGGTCGACCGTGGTCTGGGCGTGCGCTCACAACGTTATTCCATGGTCGTCGACAATGGTGTGGTCACCCTGCTTAATCTTGAAAACGGGGGCGGCTATTCCGTCAGTGATGCCGCAACGTTGTTGCAGCAACTCTAAATCTTGAGTGAAGCGGCGTTGTCATCAAAGCAACGCCGTGCAAGACGTAAACCGTGCAGGAGCTTATGGCGTTCAAGCAAGGAATCGCGGCGGTATGATTGGTGCTGTCATTTCATTCTCGTCGTTGTATCTGGCAACTCTGCTGCTGTTGTTGGGCACCGGTTTGTTCAACACCTACCTGGGTATTCGGCTGACCGAAGCCCAGGTGTCCGAGCTCTGGGTGGGCTCCCTGATTGCGGTGTACTACCTGGGGTTGGTATTGGGTGCCCGAAATGGTCACCGGCTTATTGGCCGTGTCGGTCACATACGGGCTTACGCGTCGTCGGCGGCCGTGGTTACGGTAGCCGTACTGGCGCAGGCTCTGATTGATAACCTGTGGGTATGGGTTGGGTTGCGTTTTCTTGCGGGCCTGGCCATGGTGACGCAGTTCATGGTCATTGAGAACTGGCTGAACGAGCAAACCGAAAACACGTCGCGTGGCAAGGTGTTTGCGTTCTACATGGTGTTTTCGGGTTTGGGTACGGTGCTGGGCCAGTTTTCCCTGACGCTGTTTCCTGCGCTTGATTATCAGCCTCTGGTGTTTGCGGCCATGTGTTCGGCTTTGTGCTTGTTGCCGGTTGCGCTGACGCGCCGGTTGCATCCGGCCATCGTCGAGCCGGCTCCCCTGATGCCGCGTTATTACCTGGCGCGTGTGCCCGTCAGTCTTGTCGTTGTGTTCATCACCGGTACCTTGACTGGTGCCTTTTATGGTCTTGGCCCGGTGTTTGCTTACAAGCAGAATCTTTCAGGTGATCAGGTGGCCATGTTCGTGGCGGTTGCCGTCGCTGCCGGTTTGGTGTCGCAATGGCCGATGGGCTGGCTGGCTGATCGCATGGATCGTGCCCGTCTGATGCGGCTCAATGCCATTGCCCTGGTCATCATCAGTATTCCGTTGTGGGGGTGGATGGTGATGCCGTACTGGGTTTTACTTGTGGTGTCGGCGTGTTTTGGCGTGTTTCAGTTCACCTTGTATCCCATTGCTTCGGCGTTCGCCAATGACAATGTCGAGCCCGAGCGTCGTGTTGGTTTAAGTGCCATTGTCTTGATGGTTTACGGGCTTGGCGCCTGTCTGGGCCCATTGACGGCAGGGGCCATCATGCGCGAGATCAACCCTGACACATTCTTTGTGTTTGTCGCTGCCTGCTCTGGTTTGCTGGTGCTCTATGTGCGTCCCCAGCGTATGACCGGGGCTCATCTGAGCCAGGATGCGCCAACCCGGTTTGTTCCCATGACCGACATGGAAACTGCCCCGGTGGCCCCGGCACTTGACCCGCGTATCGATTTTGAAACTGATATTTCGCATCAAGCGCCGGCAGCACAGGCGACTGCTGTCGAGTCGTCGGTAGCTGATGATACGGCTACACCGCCTCAGCGCGGGTAAAGCAGCCACATTGCGGTAATCGCCAGCGCAATGCCCGCCACGTTGATGCGTGACAGCTTTTCGTTAAACATCAGCGCGCCCACCAGTGTACCCAATGTGATGACACCAATGTTCATGGATGCGAAAACCAGGCTGGGGTTGGTGGGGAAAGCCTGGTGGGCACTGATGTAGAAGTAAATATTGCCGAAATTCAGCAGGCCCAGCACCAGGCCGCCGATAACGCCTGCCTGTTGCCATTGGGTACGCTGTAAGGTCAGTCCGGCAAACATGACGACCCCGGCCAGTCCCAACGCACCCAGCAGCGTGGTGGCAAAGGCGGTGCCCTGGCGGGCCATTTCCTTGAACAGGATATCAATCGCGCCGTAACCCAGCCAGACGCCCATCAGGCACAGCAGCGTCATCAGGTTCTGGCGGTGTGCGCCGGCCGGTCGTATCAGCAGGGCCAGCAACGCCAGGAATGCCACGCCAATCGCGATCAGTTTTTGTGTGCTGAAGGTTTCACCAAACCATAGAAACGCTGCGGCCAGCGGGACGAGCAGCGACAGACGCTGTGCGGCGTCGCTGAGCACGATGCCGGCATGTCGTACCGCAGCGGCCATCACCAGAAAGACAGCGGGCAGCAGCAGGCCCAAGGCGGCCAGGATGCCCGACGAGGCCGAAGGCACCAGCAGGGTGTCCAGAGAGGGGCGCAGCAGCGTTACGCAAAGTACGGAGGCCACGACATAGTTGACCGCAATCGCCTGCCCGACAGGCACATGGTGACGTCGGGCGATCTTGAGCAGTACCGAAACAGCAACGCTGCAGCCGATGCTGAGAATCAGAAGGAACATCAGCCGTGGTGGGCAGGTGCCTGCTGCTGACTGGCATGCAAACCCAGCCGGTCAAACAGTTTCTGGTCTTCTACAAATTGCGGGTTGCCTGTGGTCAGCAGTTTTTCACCATAGAAAATCGAGTTGGCGCCGGCCAGAAAGCACAGGGTTTGCAGGGTATCGCTCATGGCTTCGCGGCCTGCCGACAGGCGGACATGTGTCTTGGGCATGGTGATGCGGGCAATGGCAATGGTGCGAACGAACTCCAGCGGGTCAATGTCGGCCGTGTCTTGCAAAGGGGTGCCTTCAACCTTGACCAGGTTGTTGATGGGCACCGATTCAGGGTAGGGGGACATATTGGCCAGCTGAACGATCAGGCCTGCACGCTCGCGACGTGATTCGCCCAGCCCGACAATACCGCCACAGCACACGTTGACCCCTGCATTGCGTACACGTTCCAGGGTATCCAGGCGATCTTGATAAGTACGGGTTGAAATGATCTCGCCGTAAAATTCGGGCGAGGTATCCAGGTTGTGATTGTAGTAATCGAGCCCCGCCGCTTTTAGCTGTTCGGCCTGGCCTTCTTTGAGCATGCCCAGGGTGACGCAGGTTTCCAGGCCAAGTGCTTTCACCTGTCGCACCATTTCGGCTACGGCGTCAATGTGGTGTGCCTTG
Source organism: Alcaligenaceae bacterium (assembly GCA_012744285.1). Classification (GTDB taxonomy): domain Bacteria; phylum Pseudomonadota; class Gammaproteobacteria; order Burkholderiales; family Burkholderiaceae_B; genus Neopusillimonas; species Neopusillimonas aromaticivorans. The sequence goes on along the minus strand of JAAYID010000241.1, from coordinate 6,552 downwards.
GGTGAGCGCCAGGCGGCCCCCATGCAAAAACGCTGCGCACCGCTGGCCTTGGCTTCGCGTGCGGCCTGCAGAACTTCGTCCAGAGGCAAGAGTTCTTCTTTTTCGACCGGGGTATCGTAGCGTGACGATTGCGGGCAATACGAACAATCTTCCGGACAGCCACCGGTTTTGATGGACAGCAGGCTGGACAGTTGGACGGCATTGATGTCGTGATTTTCACGATGGACGGTTTGCGCCTGGTACATGAGCTCGGGGAAAGGCAGCTCGTACAACGCCAATACGGATTTGACATTCCAGCGTCGGGTGTCAGGTGTGACGGCAGGTTCGTGACGGGAAATGGCAACAGCGTCCATGATGTAGCTCTTCTATACGGGTGTCGGGGATGTTGAACAGGTTTCGGGCAGTTCCGGATGATGGCCTGGAGGGTGCGCTGGAGATGCACCGTGTCGCGTCGTGGTAGATGCCCGGGGAAATGCAGTGTGTATGTTATTGGCGGGGGCAGATGGCTGCAACCGCATTCAGGCCATAAAATCAGCCAATATTTTTAATTTAGACTTCAAGTTCTTTTATTTTTCGCCAATTGTTTGGCTAACATCCGGATCGGTCATGATGACAGGTCACTTCGCAAAATAGTTACCTGTTGTAAAAATGACGAACCCTCCCGTAAACCGCTATCATCATGCCTTTTGCATGCCGGAGACTTGACGCATGACCTTGTTTACGAAAGAAGTCACCATCGAATGGGGTGACTGTGATGAAGCCGGAATTGTTTTCTACCCCAATTACTTTTATTGGTTTGACTGCACATTCCAGGGCTTGTTGCGCAGCCGTGGCCTTAGCCAGCGCGATATCCGTCATAAACTCAAGGGCGTGACTCCGCTGGTTGATGTCGGTGCCACGTTCCGTTCGCCTGGCGCCTACGATGACGTGATTACGATTGAGGCTGGCGAGATTGAATGGTTTGAGCGCCGTTTCAAAGTGCCCTATACCGTCAAGTGCGGTGATCGTTTGCTGGCGACCGGTCACGAATTGCGTGCCTGGGCGCAGTACAAAGACGACGGCGGTATCAAGGGTGCCAATGTGCCCGACGAGTTCAAGGCTTACTTCAAGTAAGCAAGGCTTCAATGGCCGGCGGGTATTTAGCCGACCGTCATGAAAAGGGGTGCCGGCAGGCACCCCTTTTCATTTCCGCGCCCTGCAGATCTCCGGATCAGCAGGGTCTGGTTTTTCCGGTCAGGTTTAAAAGCGCCGGGGTTATTGCCTTAACTGTACTTAGCGCGGCGCCATGCGGGTTGCCCCATCGATACGGATGATTTCGCCGTTCAGGTAGCGGTTGCCGACAATATGGCTGACCAGATCGGCAAATTCATCGGGTTGCCCCAGGCGGCGCGGGAAAGGAATGCCGTTGGCCAGCGATTCCTGCACTTCGGGTGATGCCGTGTACAGCAGCGGCGTCAGGAAAATGCCCGGCGCAATGGTCATGACGCGTACGCCAAACTGGGCGAACTCGCGCGCCAGCTGAATGGTCATCGATGCGACGCCACCCTTGGATGCTGCGTAGGCGGCCTGGCCGATTTGCCCTTCGAAAGCAGCCACTGAGCTGGTGAACAGAATCACACCGCGCTCCTCGCCGATCGGGTCGCTGGCGATCATGTCAGCCGCTGCCAGGCGGGTCATGTTGAAGGTGCCGACGAGGTTCAGGTTGATGATTTTGGTGAAGTCTTCCAGCGGCATCGGGCCGCTTTTGCCGACCACTCGTTTGCCCGAGCCTGCACCGGCGCAATTGACCAGCACCCGTGCAACACCGTGTTTTTCACGGGCGATGGCAATGGCTTCCTGCGCACTTTCGGCGCTGGTGACGTCGCAGTGAACAGCGATGCCACCGATGCGTTCCGCAACGGTTTGTGCGCGTTCGGTTTGTACATCCAGAATGGCAACCTTGGCACCTTGTCTGGCGAGGCGCTCGGCGGTGGCTTCACCCAGGCCCGAGGCACCACCGGTGATCAGTACAGGGGTATCTTTGAGATCCATGGTGTGTCTCCTTAACAGCAACCGTCGGCGGTGGGTGGTTTCAGGCGGGCGTAGCGACCATAGACAGGGTCTTTGTCCAGGCCGAGCAGCCGTACGGCGTTATCGCGCAGAATCAGGGGTTTGACTTCGTCACGGATGCCGATCTTGTCGAAATCTTCCAGCCAGCGGTCAGGCGTCATGACCGGGAAATCAGAGCCAAACAGCATCTTGTCTTTCAGGATGGTGTTGGCATATTGCACGAGAATGGGCGGGAAATATTTGGGTGACCACCCTGACAGGTCGATATACACCTGAGGTTTGTGGGTCGCAACCGCCAGCGCATTTTCTTGCCAGGGGAATGACGGGTGGGCAATCACAATGGGCATGTCGGGGAAATCAACCGCGACATCGTCCAGGTACATCGGGTCAGAGTACTTCAGGCGTACGCCGCCACCGCCACGCATGCGGGCACCCACACCGGTCTGGCCACTGTGGAAAATGGCAGGCAGACCGGCCTCGGCAATCACTTCGTACAGGTCGTAGGCGGCCCGGTCATTCGGGTAAAACTCTTGTGCGGACGGGTGGAACTTGAAGCCGCGAATGCCAAATTCGTTGATCAGGCGACGGGCCTCACGTGCCCCCATTTTGCCGCGCATCGGGTCAATGCTGGCGAACGGGATCAACACGTCTTTATGCTTGGCCGTTTCTTCCGCGACTTCCTCGTTGGAGATACGAACCTGGCCGTTGGCGCGTTCGGTATCAACCGTAAAGATCACCGCCATCATGTTGCGTTCGCGGTAGTAGGCGGCAGTTTCTTCAATGGTGGGCCGTGGCATCTTTTCTTTGAAGTACTCGGCCATGGCCTTGTCAAAAGCGATCGCGACCTCGTCGGGCGGGTTGCGTGTTGATACCGTGGCGTGAATATGGATATCAATCGCGACAAGGGGTTTCTGTTCAGTCATACAGTGTCCTTTCAGGCAGTTGCAGAATGGGGTTGGGCCAGCAAGACGTCATCGTCATCGGGCTGAACTTCGTACAGTTTCTCGACCAGTGCGGCACGGGTACGCAACATGGTACGCTGGTTAATGGACCCTTTGTCGGTCATTTCACCCAGTTCCATCAGGGCGGGGTCTTTCAGAAGCAGGGCGCGTACGACCCGGTTGGAACTCCCGGTGCCTTTGGCCCAAAGGGTGTTCAATAGCGCTTGTGCCCAGGCGCGAACATCGGGGTTTGAGGCAATTTCCGCCAGTGGAGCGCCTTCAGGCAAGTCGGGTGACAGTCCGGTGGCGGTTGGCAGCAACAGAATCAGCATACCCAGCTCATCCCGGTCGTGGCCGGTAATGACCGCATCATGAATGAACGGCGCGCCGGCCGCGATGATTTGTGAACGCATTGCGCCGACATTAACCCAGGTTCCGCTGATCAGCTTGAAATCTTCAGCGATACGGCCGTTGAAGCGCAGGCCGGCACTGGCATCGTTTTCGTCAATCATCAGAGCAGCATCACCGCTGCAGAAGAAACCGTCGGCATCGAAGGCTTCAGCAGTCAGTTCAGGCTGGCGCCAGTAGCCCGGCGTAATGTTGGGACCGCGATAGCGTACCTCCAGCTTGTCGCCGCAGGGGGTTAGCTTGACATCGCAGCCAGGGGCGGGAATGCCGATAACACCGGCTTGCCAGTCGGCCTGGTGTGCGGATGTGGCGAAGGGGGCGCTTTCCGTCATCCCCAGACCAGCCGTCATGGGAATACGGGCCCCGACGGTTTGAATGGCAAGTTCGTCGATGGTTTTTTTCAGCGGTGCAGGCAGTGCGGCACCGTTGGGGAAAATCAGGCGCAGGCGGCTGAAGAAGGTTTTGCGCAAGACTTCGTCGCGTTTCATCTCATGGGCCAGCACTTCAAGGCCTTTCGGAACCGAGTAGTAAATGGTGGACGGCACTTCGCGCAAGTTGCGCAGGGTTTCAGCCATGCCTTCGGGTGTGGGTTTGCCCTCGTCGATGTACATGGTGCCGCCGTTGTACAGCACAACCCCGAAGTTATTGTTGCCGGCCGCGGTATGGTGCCAGGGCATCCAGTCCACCAGAACCGGCGGTTCTTCGCGCACAAAGGGATAGCATTGCATGTGCATCTGCGGGTTGCAGGTGATCATGCGCTGCGTGTTGATGACCGCCTTGGGCAATTTGGTGGAGCCTGAGGTAAACAGGAATTTGGCGATGGTGTCGCCCGTCACGGCCTGGTGAGCCTGTTGCACTGCCGCTGTGACGGTGTAGGACTCCAGTTCGGCAAAGGGGGTGCACTTGCGGCCTTCGATCTCACCTTCAACAAAAATCAGTTCGGTTTCAGGCGGGATTGACTTGAGGATGGCGTTTTCGAAGCGTGTGGCGTCGTAGGCAAAGACGGCACCCGGTGTCAGCAGGTCTGCGGCGTGGCGTACGCGTTCGGCGCTTTTTGACAATAATGAGTAGGCTGGTGAGATGGGGGCGAACGGTATGCCGACATGCTCTGCCGCCAAGGCCAGCAAGGCATGCTCGATACTGTTCTCTGAAAGAATCATTAAAGGACGCTCGGCGCTCAGACCACGATGCAGTAATGCCTGGGCAATCGGCAGGATGCGCTTGACCGCGTCGGCGTAGGTCAGGTGTCGCCAGTCGCCGTTATTGACGCGCTGTGCCAGCAGGGTGGCTTCGGGGCGGATGGTCGCCCAGTGCATCAACGGTTCGGTGTAGCAGCGCGGGAAGGGCTGCAGGGGACGTGCATTGCGCAGCACCACGCTGCCGTCTGCAAGTGCCTCGCGCGTGGCTTCATACGGTCCAAGTGCCAAAGGGCGAAATGGGGCATCGGTTGTCGTCGTCATGGCTTGTCTCCAGTAGTGCGTCAGGGTTAACTCAGGCTGACTTTGGCGGCGCGCTTTTCCAGGAAGGCATTGACGCGTTCTTTTGCTTCGGGGGCTCCCTGGGTGATCGATGCCATCAGGGCTTCTGTCAGCAGGCCGTGCGACATGGGCTGTTCAGCAATCAGGGGAAGAGCCTGTGTAATGGCGAAGTTCGACAGGGGGGCATTGCCGGCAATCTTGCGAGCCAGTTCACGCGCTTTATCCATGGCCTGACCTTTGGGTGTGACGTAGTGCGTCAGGTTGATGGCCAGCCCTTCACTGGCATTGACAACGTGTCCGGTCAGCATCATTTCCGTGACGCGGGAAAAACCGATCAGCTTCGATACGCGTACCGACCCGCCGCCGCCCAGGAAAATGCCACGCTGGCCTTCGGGCAAGCCGAAGTAGGTGGTTTCATCGGCAACCCTGACGTGAGCTGAGGAGGCCAGTTCCAGACCGCCGCCAACAACAGCACCTTGCATGACACAAACGACGGGTACACGTCCAAACTGGATTTTTGAGAACGCTTCATACCATTTGAATGAATGCTGCACCCCTTCAGCGGTCGTGGTTTCTGTCAGTTCAGACAGGTCAAGGCCGGCGCAAAAATGTTCGCCTTCACCGGCCAGTATGGCAACCCGTACGGTGTCAGGCAGGGTGTCGAAGGCAACCCGCAGCTGTTCGACGACCCGCAGGCTGAGCGCGTTGCGCTTTGTCGGTCGTGTCAGGGTGATGGTGGCAATCGTGTCTTCAACAGTCACAGCGACCAGCTGTTCAGGGGTACTTGAGTTCATTGGGGTGTCTCCGATCAGGATTAACGAGGATTGATTATTGTGTCAAAACAGGTATATTGTTAATCCAGTTAACAATGTGCGTATCATATATTTCCGTTCATCCCCACTCTATAAGGGCAAACCCTTGGTTACTTCTGCTGATTCTCTCGAGGACGATGTGTCGGCGTTCACGGATGTCCCGCCGCTAAGTTATGTAGACCTGCAGCGCGATTCGCTGGGTTATGCCATCAAGCGTGCCCAGGTGCGCACATACGGGATTTTGTTCAATGTGCTGGGGCCCGATTCCCTGACGCCGGGGCGGATGACAGCGCTGAGCATTATTGCCACCCAGCAGGGCATTAATCAAAGTGTTCTGGCAGATATGTTGGGGATTACCCGGGCCGGTGTTGTAAAAGTGATTGATTCGCTTCAGTCCGGAGGGTACGTGCGTCGGCAACCCATTCCGGAAGATCGTCGCAGTTATTCGCTTGAGGTCACGGAAAGGGGGTATGCCGAATTACGACGTCTGAATATGTTGCTGCGCGAGCATGAAAAACAGATTGCCGCCAAACTCACTGCCCGCGAGCGCAAGCAGTTGATTGCATTGCTCGAGAAAGTCGCCGCTGAATAAGGAGGGTTTGCCCCCGATAATGGGGGTAGAGCCGGTAGAGTCTTGATAGTGCCCAGTAGTGGAGCCTGGAGCCGTAGTGCCGGAAACGAAAAAACCCTGCATTTTTCAATGCAGGGTTTTAAATTTTTTGGCGGAGCGGACGGGACTCGAACCCGCGACCCCCGGCGTGACAGGCCGGTATTCTAACCAACTGAACTACCGCTCCGCAGCGGTTTGGTGCCTAACCATGCCAAATTTCTTTGGCGTCCCCTAGGGGATTCGAACCCCTGTAC
>JAAYID010000442.1 GCA_012744285.1 Alcaligenaceae bacterium | reverse complement strand
GTTTCGTGATGGATTACGAGGTTGAAGAATGTTCAAAAAATGGCAAGAATTGCGCTGCCCCTGCCTCGGGTTCTATTCGTCAACATGTTCAGGCACCATATCTGCCCGTCAAGAAAAAACAGCAGGCCGATGACTGGCAGCGGCCTGCCAGCTCAGTGGCCATGTCAGACCCTTTTTCAGACCAGATCAAGCCCGATTTTTCCGGGTGGCCATTAGTGGCTGGCTACACTGTTGACGTTTGCAAGGCCATGAGGGCTGACAACATTCTTGTTTATGTGGTTGATGTAAACGGCAGGGCAACCCCCGAGTTAACAGGCTGTTCAAGTTCGCCAACCTTGTACGGTACGTCAGAAGCAGACATGGTGGCGCTGCGAAATGTGATTCTTCAGAATATTTCAGGCAGTCAGCGGTTGCGACTGCTACGTTAAGCTTCCGGAACAAAGTCCCGGTGTCCCTATTGTCCTTCAAATCGGCTAGCATACGTTAATAATTTCTAGCTCAATTCAAAAAGTATGCATGTCCCCACCCTGATGTTGCTTAACATCACCATGAGCGCTGTCGTTGGCATTGCTCTGATGATGACAACGTTGCGCCGGCATCACGAATTGTCCTTGCTGGCTGCAGGCCTTGGGGCTCACGCGTTGGGCTATTCCCTGTTAAGCCTGCGCGGGCAGATCAGCGATATCCTGTCCATTGTCGTTGCCAATACCTTGCTGTCTATTACCCCGGCCTTGCTGACATTTGCGATTTATCAGTTTCAGCGTCGCCCGGCACCGCGCCTGTTGATCTGGGCCCCGGTAGTGGCGATAGCCGTTTCGTTCTGTTGGTACCTGGATGACTTTCAGGCCCGGGTGTTGCTCAGCGGTGTGCTGTCCTCGCTGCAGCTGGTGATGATTCTTGTTCCCATGATGGCGCGTCAGCGTGAAACCGTCGGGCGTGGCCAGTACGTGGCGATGTTCGGGTTTTTGATGGCTCTGGCGGCGATGGTGGTTCGGGTGCATTTCCTGTTGGGGGGTAACGGTGCACCACCGGTCAATCTGTTCGATCAGTCCTCTTCGTACAGCCTGATTTTTTACGGCACACTATTGTCCATTTTGTTGATTACTGTGGGCATGATTCATATGGTGCAAGAGCGCACACAGCAGGAACTGTATGCCAGCGAGGCCCAGTACCGTCAGCTGATCGAGTTGGCTGACGAAGGGGTAACGGTTCTGGGTAACCAGCATGTGCGTTTCGTCAATGCCAAAACGGCCCGGTTGCTCGGTATTGCGCAAGACCAGTTGCTGGGTTCTGCCTTTTTGGATTATGTCTATGCCGATGATCGTCCGTTGGCGGTCGAGCGTTACCGGGCTCGTCTTGGTGGTGAAGTCGACCAGGAGGCCTACGACCTGCGGTTGTTGACGGCCCACGCCGGGCCGCGCTGGTTCCGCATCAGCGGGGTTCGTATTCAGTGGGGTGGCGAACCGGCAACATTAACTTTCATCAGTGATATTCACGAGCGCAAGGTG
>JAAYID010000240.1 GCA_012744285.1 Alcaligenaceae bacterium | reverse complement strand
GTGCGGGGGTGGGTGGGCTGTGTGCAGTGTTTTTCAATGACGCGCAGGCCTGCGGCGTCGATCCAGGCTTCAAGCGCACCGGCGTCACGCAGTTGCAGTCGTTCGGCCAGATCAGACATGATCAGCCAGCCCTCACCGCCGGTGTCCAGATGCTGCCCAAGCGTGTGCAGAAAGTGCCGTGTCATCTGGCTGTCCGGGTCGTAAATGGCACTTTCAAGTGCCGAGGTCGGCCTTCCTGGCAACCAGGGCGGGTTGCAAACAATCAATTTGAATGTCCCGGGCGGAAAAGTGTCCGCCGGAAGCAGGGTGACGCGTTCGGTAAGACCGAGGCGTTCGAAGTTCTCGGCGGCACAGGCAATGGCATCCGGGTTGGTATCGGTTGCGATCACGTGTTGGATGCCTCGTTGTGCAAGCAAGGCGGCGATGACACCGGTTCCGGTTCCCAGGTCAACGGCGGCCGGGATGGGTCCTGAAGGCAGGGGTGCGGTTCGGACCAAATCCAGATACTCGCCGCGAATGGGTGAGAACACACCGTAGTGCACGCTGAGGGGCTGATTCAGCCCGTCGATGTTAATCCCTTTCTTTCGCCATTCCCATGCGCTGACTGCACCCAGAATTTGTCGTAGCGGTAACAGCGCATTTTGGGTGAGTGGCGTGAAGGCAGCCATGCAGGCTGCCGATACGTCGGGTGCTTTGTTTAATGTCAGCCGATAGCCGGGCTCAACCTCGACAAGTACGCGGTTCAAGAGATTTGCTCGCTGTGACTGTTGCTGACGGTAGCGGTTAAACGCCTTGCGAAGGTCGGGTGATTCGACGGGTTTACGCTTGCGGGTTCGCGTGTCGATGTGGCGTGTCAGTGCGGCCAGCAGTTGCCGCGCGTTGTTGTAGGTTCCGTCAAAAATCAGACTGCCTCCTTGGGATATCCATTCGAATGCAGCCTTGACACTGCATTGATCGTCTGCGCGTTTGGTGTGTTCCGGTGCGGCAATAGGAGGAGGTGTGGGCATGTGGGACGTTGGCTGAACAGGAGTAGGGGTTACGCCAGTTTACCGTGTTGCGATGCGTCAGAATGTTGCGGCGCGTATTCTTCTTTCCCTTGAATTGGGGTCAATGTGGTACTCTATTCGTAGTTTTTAGTTAACTTTTTATAGGTTTTTTGGCGGTGTTGGGCTTTGCTGTAACGTCGTTCGTATTCGCTTAATAAACCCGTTGTACGCTTGTAAAAAATTACCAAGGAATCTGACAGTGTCTGCCAAAGAATCTCATGCGTTATTGCAAGACATCCAGGAAGTTAACCTGTCTTACCTGATGCTCGCCCAGCGGTTGTTGCGTGAAAACCTCGCAGCCGGCATGTTTCGTCTGGGTGTCACTGAAGATGTTGCGGGCATCTTGCTTGAACTTTCACCGGCGCAACTGGTCAAGCTGGCCAGTTCCAGCTCGCTGATCTGCGGGTTTCGCCTCGATGATTACAGCCTGTTGTCGACCCTGACCCGTGATGTGCTCGATGG
>JAAYID010000239.1 GCA_012744285.1 Alcaligenaceae bacterium | reverse complement strand
CTAGTCCGGTGCGCAAAGTCATGATTCCCAAACCGGACGGCACCCAACGTGAGTTGGGTATCCCGACGGTGACGGATCGGCTGATCCAGCAAGCACTGCTTCAAGTGCTGCAACCACTGATCGACCCAACCTTCAGTGACCACAGCCACGGGTTCCGACCGGGCCGACGGGCGCACGATGCGGTCAAGGCCGCACGAGCCTACGTCCAATCGGGCAAACGCGTGGTGGTGGACGTAGACCTGGCCAAGTTCTTTGACCGGGTCAATCACGACATCCTGATCGACCGGCTGAACAGACGCATCGACGACGCTGGGGTAACCCGGCTGGTGCGCGCGTACCTGAACGCCGGGATTATGGATGGTGGGGTGGTGGTCGATCGCCATCTGGGCACGCCGCAAGGCGGTCCACTCAGCCCGCTGCTGGCCAACGTGCTGTTGGACGAAGTGGACAAGGCGTTAGAGGCGCGGGGCTACTGCTTCGCCCGCTATGCCGACGACTGCAACGTCTATGTCGGCAGCCAGAAGGCCGGCGAGCGGGTGATGGCCTACCTCAGAAGGCTGTACACGGGTTTAAGGCTTCAGATCAACGAAGCCAAGAGCGCGGTTGCCAGCGCCTTCGGGCGCAAATTTCTGGGGTACTCGTTGTGGGTAGCCAAGGGCAAGGAAGTCAAATGCAAGGTGGCACAAAAGCCCCTTCAAAACTTCAAAGCTCGCATAAGGCAACTGACGCGCCGTTCGGGCGGACGCAGCATGGCGCAAGTGGTGGACAAACTGCGGCCCTACCTGCTGGGCTGGAAGGCGTACTTCGGGATGGCGCAGACACCCAAAGTCTGGCGTGAGCTGGACGAATGGCTGCGACATCGACTAAGGGCCATACAGCTACGCCAGTGGAAAAGGCCAAAGACGATCTATCGGGAACTGAAAGCGTTGGGGGCATCGGACGACGTGGCCAAACAGGTGGCAGGTAACTGTCATCGGTGGTGGCGCAACAGCGACGGTGTCATCAAGCGCGTATTGACGATCGCGTACTTCGACCGGCTGGGGGTACCACGACTGTCATGACCTCAAACGCTCGAACCGCCCGGTGCGGACCCGCATGCCGGGTGGTGTGGCAGGGGTGTCTCCTATAATGGAGACCCCCTATGCCGATTCTGGAGTGGAGGGTTGTGCCGGGTGCCGAAGCAGCGGCTGATGTCAGATCAGTGCAGGACCGGGGTCGTTTCAGCCCCGGCGTTTTAACGTTGTCTCAGATCAGGCGTTTTAACGTTGTCTCAGGCCCGGCGCTTTAATGTAGCGGACGGCAGTTCACCGTAACGCTGCTGGTATGCCGCCGAGAATTGCCCCAGGTGTGAAAAGCCCCAGCGCAGCGCTACCTGGGTGACGCTGGTGTCTGGTCCGGGGTTGAGCAAATCATGGTGGACTTTTTCCAGGCGCCGCTCTTTGAGCTGGCGCATGGGAGAGGTATTGCGGTATTTACGAAAGCCGGCGAACAGGCTGCGAATGCTGACGTCGACATGTTCGGCGATATCGGCGGCCGTGATGGGCAGATGGGCGTGGTGTTCGATATAGGCTTCGGCCCGCTTTACAAAACCGGGCGCTACGGGGGTGGCTTCGTTGCTGGCCTGCTGGTTATGCTGCAGGCTGCACAGCAGCGATACCATCAGGGTTTCTTCAAAGCGTGCAGCGACCAGGGGCTGGTTGAACAGGTCGCCTTCAGACGCCTCGAACAGCTGCCATTCAAGCAGGCGCTTGAGTGACTGCACCATGGGGCTTTCAAAGTTGATGGCCGGGTCGAAATGAAGAGCGCCGCGCAATAAATGGCCGTAATACTGGGCGCATTGTTGTTCAAAGGCATTGCGTTCGACGCGAATGAACAGTTTTTCGGCGTTTTTTTCATGGCGCATGCGAAACGCCAGTTCGGGGCTGATGATGGTGCCTACGTTGGTGCTCGACAGAATTGAATGCCGGTCGCACTGAATGGTTTCGTGACCCGCAACCGGAATTTGAATCAGGTAAAAATCGTCGAGATTGCCGGGTTCGATGTCAACGGTTGCGCCATACAGCATGCGCCCGTAGCTGACACGATTGCCGCGACGGAAATGAATTTGGGTATTAAGCGCCTGAGACTTGCCGACGACCTTCAGATCGTGGTCACAAAAAATACGACTAACCTGTTGCCTGACTTCTTCGGCATCATGTGAAGTAAATTTCGGGAAACGACTAAACAAATGGCCGCGCAACAGCGCTGGTGATGCCGCCTGCATGTACATTTTCCTTTGGCGCCCGGATCTGAGCCTGTTGCCGGAAAATGGCACCAGTTAGACGAAAAACGCCCCAAAGACACAAAGGTGACAGTTTATACCTAAACTGTTTTTTGTGCCTCTGGGGTTTTTCCTTAGGTCAGGACTGCTGACCGAGTCAGTTCTTGATGAATGACCCGTAACCACCTTGCCAGTAGGTCAGGGGATCGGGACCTGCATTGATTTCAATGCGGGTGACCCGGCCGACAATCAGCGAGTGCTGATGGTGTGTCCAGACCTTTTCGACGTTGCAGGCATAAGCGACCAATGCGCGACGCGACAGCCAGACACCATCTTCGGTCTGGAACCAATCGTCGTCTGCAAAGCGTTCAGCACCTTTAAGCCCGCCCTTGCCCGAGAAGTGTTCGGCCACAATCTGCTGTTCTTTCTTCAGCACATTGACGCCGAATTTCCCGGATTTTTCGATGACTGGCCACGATGACGAGTTTTGGTTCACCGAGATCAGCAATTCGGCGGGGTCCATCGAAATGGACACCACTGAAGTTGCCGTCAACCCGGTGCGTTCGTCGCCGTGAGCGGCGGTGATTACCGAGACACCGCCAGCCAGCTGGCGCATGGCGGATCTGAAGTCCTGATTAAGTGTTACGTCGTTCATGCGAATTTCTTGCGGATACCACGAGCCTCAAGGATGGGCAGAACGTTGTCGCGGAAGTAAGGGAACTCTTCAGCGTAGTCGAAGAACGACAGCGTTGTACCACCAAAGCCGGTCTCGTGAAGTTGAGTGATGCCGTCAGCGACTTGCTCGGGTGTACCGACCAGCGGGAAACCGCCGTGACCTGCTGCGAAGCGTTCGCGGATCAGGTTCATCAGGTCGTGCGGGAAGGAGTGAGCGTGTGCAAATTGCAAACGGATGAGGTTATCGACAGCGGCCCAGTCGGCGTTGTCTTGCAGTGATTGCCAGACTTCTTTGGCTTCGGCTTCGGTAGGACGGCAGATAACGTGCGAGAACGTCAATACGCCAACCTTGCGACCGGCCTGGTCCAGGGCTTGCTGTTTAAGTTCTTTCAGTTCTTCTTTCGAGCGCTCGAGGTCGATAGCCGGTGTGAACAGGAAGTCAGCGTTGCGCGCAGCGAACTCGCGACCCAGACCGGAACCTGCCGCATTATAGATCGGGGGCATGGTTTTTGGCTTGGGGTTGCCGTAGGTGCGTGTGGTCTTGAAGTATTTGCCGTCGAAGTTGAACGGCTGGTCTTCAGTCCAGATGCGCTTGATGATGTCGTACCATTCCTGGGCATAGCCGTAGCGCGTTTCGTGATCGTCAGCCAGGTTCTGGCCAAGCGCGTCATACTCAGGCTTGTTCCAGCCGGCAACGATGTTCAGGCCAACGCGTTCGTTGCTGATCTGTGCCATGGTGGCAATTTGCTTGGCGACTACGACGGGGTGGTTGCAAGCGGTTTGTACGGTGGCGAAAATGGTCATGTTCTGGGTGTTGGCCAGCAAGGCTGTTGCCCAGGTCACGGTTTCCAGAACGTAGCCGTGGAAATCGGTCTCACCGCCGTAACCGATCCAGCGAGCGATCGGGAGCATGAAGTCCATGCCGGCAACGTCCATCATTTTGGCCAGCTTGAGGTTGCTTTCCCAGTCGGCTTTCCAGCGGTTAGGCAGTTTTGAAACTGTCATGCCGCCCGAGCAGTTGGTCGAGAAGGTGCCCAGCTTGAAGTGGTCACGCTTGAGGAAGTTATTGGTTTCCATGAAGTCTCCGATGCACTGTGAATTGTAAGGGTCAGTGGACTTGGCATTAACCGCAGGCGGAAGATGCCACAACCGAACAGTACTGTTTCAGGCCGGTTAAGCACTATCTGATTTGTGCAGTGCCTGTCGGAATTGTGCATAAATGTATCGAAGAAAAAGGGACGCATTACGCGTCCCTTTGATTTTTATAGGTATTTGATACTAAACAGTATTTTATTAGGGTTTTCCCTTATTCGTGCTTTGCGGTTTTCTTCAGGGAGATGACGACACCACCAATAAGCAGGGTAATTGTTACACCTAGCGACAATGCTGCCGGGATCTTGCCAATGAAGTTCACCAGGAAGATCTTGGAGCCGATGAACACCAGGATCAGGGCCAGCGCATACTTCAGATAATGGAAGCGGTGAATCATGGCAGACAGCGCGAAATACAGCGCACGCAGGCCCAAAATGGCGAAAATGTTGCTGGTATAAACAATGAACGGGTCAGTGGTGATCGCGAAAATGGCTGGAATCGAGTCCACCGCAAACACCAGGTCGGTCATTTCGACCATGATCAAGGCCAGGAACAGGGGGGTGCCGACGCGGACCAGCTTGTCGGTTTTGGGGTCAGGTTGCTTCACCCAGAAGGCATTGCCGTGCAACTGATCGGTCAGGCGCATGTGTCGTTTGACGAAGTTCAGCACCGGGTTCTTGGCCATGTCAGGTTGTGAATCGGCCATGAACCACATTTTGATACCGGTGAACACCAGAAAGGCACCGAAAATGTACAGTACCCAGTCAAACTCATTGATCAGTGCAGCGCCCAGGCCAATCATGATGGCGCGCAAGACAATGACCCCCAGGATGCCCCAGAACAGTACCCGATGCTGGTACTTGGGCGGGATGGCAAAGTAGCTGAAAATCAGTGCAATGACAAAAATATTGTCCATTGACAGTGACTTTTCAATCAGGAAGCCGGTGTAGTAGTCCAGGCCTTGCTGAGCGCCCATGTACCACCACACCCAGCCGCCGAACAGCAGGGCGGCGGCGATGTAGCCGGCGGAAAGTATCAGGCTTTCACGAATGCCGATTTCGCGTTGCTCTTTGTGCAAGACGCCGAGGTCAAGCACCAGCAGGGTAAGGACGATGGCAAAGAAGAATAGCCAGGTCCAGCCCGGCACGCCGGCTAACGGCGTTGAAAGTAGGGGAAGCAGATCAGCCATGATGAAACCTTTGGATTCTGATGAATGGATTTACGAACGACAGGCCAAATTCTGCGCTTTTGGATATTTCGGAAAAACCATATTAGAATTGAATTTAATTTCTGTTTTTACGAAATAAATCCAAAGGTCCTCATGCTCGATACCTTGAATTACCGGCACCTTTACTATTTCTGGGTGGTTGGCAAGGAAGGCGGGTTTTCGCGTGCGGCCGAGCGCCTTGGCGTGGCGGTGCAAACCATTTCGGTTCAGGTGCGTGAACTTGAGCAGTATCTGGGTTGCCAGCTGCTCAAGCCCGAGGGTCGCGGCGTCACCCTGACCGAGGCAGGCTCGGTGGCGTTTTCGCGCGCCGAAGAAATCTTTCAGTTGGGGCAACTGTTGCCTCAGGATGTACGTCAGGCGGCACACAAGCGTGTGGCGCGTCTGGCGGTGGGTTTGTCAGACGGAATATCAAAGCTGGCGGCGCATGCCTTGCTGGCCCCGGTGCTGCAAACCCCCGACCTGCATCTGGTGTGTCATGAAGACGAGTTTGACCGGTTGCTGGTGGAACTGAGCTTGCATCACGTCGATGTGGTGCTGGCCGGTCAGGCTGCGCCGTCAAGCAATACCCTGCGTTTAAGCAGTGAGCGTCTGGTGACATCCCCGGTCGACTGGTATGGGCCGGCCCTCTGGGTCAAGAAGAAAGAGGTCATGGCGTTTCCGGCTTGCCTGGAAACATTGCCCGTGTTGTTGCCGACCGGGCATTCCGAATTGCGCCGGACGCTGGATCGCTGGTTTCACGAACAAGGCCTGCGCCCGAATGTGGTCGGTGAGTTTGAAGACAGCGCCTTGATGGCTGTTTTTGCTGCCCAGGGCATGGGGGTGTTTCCCGTTAGCCATTTTGGCGCCGAACAGGCCGGATTTTTGAAAGGGTTGCGATTTTTGGGGGCTGATCCCGGGGTGTGCGAAGAGGTTTATGCCATTCGCACCCGCCGGGGGCATCAGCATGTGCTGGTTTCAGCACTGGTTGCTGCGGTCAAGTAGAGGGCTGTGCTGTGCCCGTCGTTAAAGGGCGCATGTTACGGTAGCCGTTGCCAAGTGAGGCAACGGGTTTCGGCATGTGCAGGGTGTTGGTTGTGGCACGAAGCTCAAGGGTTAAAGTGCATACGGCTCTCCCAGGCCTGCAGCGGCAGGGGAGGGTCGGTTGACAGGACTCGGTTCAGCACCGCTTTCAAAGCGTCCAGGCCACGGTCTGACGGCCATCGTTCCGGGGTGATGGCAACCCATCGGCCATGGGTATCGCGTTCCGCAATGCGGAAGCGGAACGAGTAGTATCCGGTGCCCAGGCCCATGCGAAGGTCGGTGGCCACCAGATGCGTGTCGATAATGTCATAGCGTATCCAGTCGCCCGAGAACCAGCGCAGCCCGTTGATCATCGGGTCATCGGGGAACCGGTCTGCCATGGAGGTGTTCAGTGCGGCCTTGACGTGTTCACGCGGGGTCTTGTCCAGCAGGCTGGTGATGTATTCATAATAGTGATCATCGTCGGTGCGGGCCACGACACGCCATAACAGAATGTTGAATGGGCCCGGTGTGGAAAAGATCGCCTCAACCTCTACGCCCGACTGTTCCAGCGCCGTGCGTACCCGCGATTCGGCTACGGCCTTGCCGGCCAGTGACACGCACAGGTACACCACGCACCAGCCCAGCGCCAGGGCATTCATGCGTTGCACCCGTGGCCGGGCTCCCCAGCTTATGCCGGCAATCGTGGCGATCAGCATGGGGATTGTGAAAAACGGGTCAATGATAAAAATGCTTGACCAGCTGGTGGGTGTCGGCATGAGCGGCCAGAACAGCTGGGTGCCGTAACTGGTGAAGGCGTCAGCCAATACGTGGGTGATGAAGACCAGCCACAAGGTTGCAAACAGGCGTTTCCAGTCGTATTGCGTTGCCGGTGGCCACTTGCGTATCAGCCAGGTCAGCACCAAAGACAGCGCTGTCAGAACGAACACTGAATGCGAGAAACCGCGGTGATTGATCATGTTGGCGATGGGGTTGCTGTAACGAATCAGCACATCGAGGTCGGGCAGTGTGCCCAGAATGGCACCAGCGACATAGGCCTTGCGGCCGTGATAACGCCCCAGCATGACGCCAGATACACTGGCACCCAATACGGCTTGTGTTACGGAATCCATAAGAATCAGGTCTGGAAAAGGGTTTTGATGATAGCACCGGCACTTCGGGGTTTTTTGAGCTTTGTCGTGCGGGTTGGTTTGCCGTAATCCGGATAGAGTCATGGCGTGCCGATTGGTTCACCATGATCTGGATAAAATAGCGGGGCAGATGTTTGTGCTTCCCGTCAATCTTTTGCTGCGACGCCCGCTGGCCGGGACGCGGCTTTACAAGGAAACCGCCTTGTTCAACGTACTTTCCGCCTACGCCGGCGATCCTATTTTGTCTCTTCAGGTGGCCTATCGCGACGACCCTCGCGCTGACAAGATCAATTTGAGTATTGGTTTGTATTACGACAACGAAGGCCAGGTGCCCCGTCTGGCTTCGGTGCAACAGGCCCAGGCGCGTGTGTCAACGTCGACCGAGCCCAGCATGTACTTGCCCATGAGCGGTGATCCGGCGTATTGCAAGGCCAGTCAGGCCTTGCTGTTCGGTGACGACGCCGAGATCGTCAGGCAGGGGCGGGTCGCAACGATCCAGACCGTAGGCGGGTCGGGAGCCTTGAAGGTGGGCAGTGACCTGATCCGTCGCTTTTTTCCTGACATTGAAGCGCGTATCAGTAATCCGACCTGGGATAATCATCGCGCCATTCTCGAGGGTTCGGGGTTCAAGGTGGAGACCTATCCGTATTTTGATCGGGATACGCAGCGCGTCGATTTTGACGCCATGAAGGGGGCCTTGCGTGCACTGCCCGCCCGTACGCTGGTGCTGCTTCACCCCTGCTGCCATAACCCCACCGGGGCCGACTTGACGCCGGCGCAATGGGACGAAGTCGTCGAGATCATCGCATCGCGCCAGTTGCTGGCATTTCTTGATATTGCGTATCAGGGCCTGGGGGAAGGGCTGGATGCCGATGCCTATCTGGTGCGGGCGCTGGTCAAGGCGAATCAGTCCTTTCTGGTGTCAGGTTCGTTTTCGAAGATTTTCTCGCTGTACGGCGAACGTTGCGGCAGTCTCAGCATGGTGTGTGCCAATGCAGAAGAAGCCGGCCGTGCGTTGGGCCAGATGCAGCAGGCCGTGCGCCGCAATTATTCAAGCCCGCCTGCGTATGGCGCGAGCCTGGTTCGAACCGTACTGACTGACCCGGTGTTGAATGCGCAGTGGCGTGCCGAGGTCGATGAAATGCGGGTGCGCATGCAAGCCATGCGTGAACGATTGATTCAGGGGATGGTGGCCGAACAACCCCAGGTCGATTGGTCGTTCCTGGATGTGCAGCGCGGTATGTTTGCCTATGCGCCGGTACTGGGCGCGCATATGGTGCGGTTGCGTGAAGAATTTGGTGTTTACATCATCGAATCGGGCCGTATTTGTGTGGCGGGGTTGAATACCGGCAATGTGGATCGTGTGGCGCATGCCTTTGCGTCAGTACTGAAATAAGTTTTTGTGTTTCGGCCGGGTGGTGCTCTGACCCGGCTTTCGCGCATTTAAAAGCCGCCATTTCCTAGTAATAACCCTGAAAATGGCGGCTTTGTCATGAAAATGTAGAAAAACGGGGTTACTCTCAAGATCGCAGTTGCAAACCATTCCGAATAATCGTAACTTCCCGAGAGGTTCCAGATGTTGGTTAAACCGCGTACTCCGACCCCGTTTCGCCCCTTCAAGACCAGCGTGTTGTTGTCGGCGAATCATGAGCGTGCCAAGCAGGCATCCGCGCCACGCATCATCAGTATGAGCAGTATCGGCAACGAGCGGTACAGCAGGAAGCGCGATAACTGATCCCTATCTCGTACTGACGATTCCAGATTTCATTGTGCCCCGGCGGGTTTGCCTGCCGGGGCATTTTCTTTCCCGGTTAGTTGACGGCGTAGACCTGCAAATAGACGGCGTTCTTTTCGCGCCCGCCGGTGGCCAGGCCGAAGACGCCATTGAGCCAGGCTAGTTCTTTGTCGCTGGTTTTGAAGCGCATGAATTCGCGAAAGTAGTATTCGTCGGGGGCCACCGCTTCGCCGCGTGCCATGCGAGCCATCACTTCCGGGGGGCCGTGGCGCATGCCTTGGCCCGTCAGGTGAATGAGGGCGCCATTGTCAGCTTGCATCAGGCAGCGCACTTCAAGCTCCATGACGCCGTCGTCACGCAGTGTTTGCCAGTCGCCGCCCCCATTAAGAATTTTTCCGCTGAGTTTTTCGCCTTCGAAGGTGCCGCCCAGAATCCGCACGATCCGCAGGTGGCCGGCGTCGCTTTTGCCGAAGTCCAGGATGTCATCGAGTTGGGCGTAGATTTTGAAGAGGGGGTCGAGTTTGATCACGGTGTCTCCTTTTTTCGAATTGTGGGTCGGGTTATTTTGATGATGATAATTCGGCTTCTGTTCTAAAGGAAGGGGCTTGGCTTCGGTGATGCTGTGTTGGCCCAGGGCAGGGTGCGGGGGACGGGGGTGTGCCTGTTCCGGCCTCGCACGGCCCCTTCGGGGCTGCCCGTTGTCCGGGCCGGCAGCGGGGCGGGCGCTAAACTCGCGGAATCAGCCAGCCCCCGGCTGGCTGAAAGCGCCCGCTCGGACACCGCGCCCTTGTCTCCCCGCCTCCGGCCCGGACAACGGCGTGCTCGAAGCCTGCACCGGCACACCCCCGTCCCCCGCACCCGGGGTAAAATCAAAAATTGCGGTTCAACTTTTCCTTTTATATCGATATGGCTCAATTTCTGGTTGCTGCACTTTATAAATTCGTTCGTCTCGACAACTACCGCGAGATGCAGGCGCCGTTGCTTGAAACGTGCCAGAAGAACGATGTCACGGGTACGCTGTTGCTGGCGCAGGAAGGCATCAACGGTACGATTGCCGGGCCTGAGGCCGGTATTCGGGCGGTGCTGGCCTGGTTGCATGCCGACCCGCGCCTGGCGACGCTAACGCACAAAGAATCGTGGGCCGACAAACAGCCGTTTTATCGCATGAAGGTCAAGCTCAAGCGCGAGATCGTGACCATGGGTATTCCCAACGTCGAGGCCGAGACTCGTGCCGGGAAGTACGTCAAGCCCGAAGAGTGGAACCAGCTGATTACTGATCCTGATGTGGTCCTGGTCGATACGCGCAACGACTACGAGGTGGCCATTGGTACGTTCAAGGGGGCAGTCAACCCTGAAACGACATGTTTTACCCAGTTCCCTGAATGGGTCAAGCAACAGTCGGCCCAGGGTGGTGTGCTGCGTCAAAAGAAAAAAGTGGCCATGTTTTGCACGGGTGGCATCCGGTGCGAGAAGTCAACGGCGTATTTGCGGTCGCAGGGGTTTGACGAGGTCTATCACCTGGAAGGCGGCATTCTGAAGTATCTGGAAACGGTACCCGAAGAGCAAAGTCTCTGGGACGGCGAGTGTTTTGTGTTCGATGAGCGGGTTTCGGTGGTGCATGGCCTTGATCAGGGCAAGTATGAACTGTGCCGCGCCTGTCGTTTCCCGCTTTCTGCCCAAGACAAGCAGTCGCCACATTTCGAGCAGGGCGTCAGCTGTCCGCATTGCCATGACAAGCATACAGACGAACAGAAAGCGCGTTACCGCGAGCGTCAAAGGCAAACGGAACTGGCGCAACAGCGTCACGAGCGTCACATTGGTGCCCAACTCGAAGCCCAGAAGGCCGCCAAGGCTGCTGCCAAAGAAAAGGCCCGGCAGGCAGCGCTGGCGGGCCAGAAGGGTAAATGACGACCGGGGCTTTGCCTTTACCGGAATACGCCGGTCACGCCACGGCGCGGCCTGTGCTGTATTCGTTTCGACGTTGTCCGTACGCCATGCGCGCCCGTTTGGCCATCGCCGTCAGTGGTGTGCAATGTGAACTGCGTGAAATTGTCTTGCGCGACAAGCCTGATGCTATGTTGCAGGCTTCGCCCAAGGGTACGGTGCCGGTTCTGGTAGATACCGATGGCACCGTTATCGATCAAAGTCTGGACATCATGGTGTGGGCATTGCGACAGCATGACCCGCAGGGGTGGTTGAGGCCTGGGGTGTTGGAAAGTGGTGCTGCTGTGACTGGCGGTGCGCAGGAGGGTGATGGGCTGTCCGGCATGCTGGCGCTGGTTCAGCACTGTGATACGCAGTTCAAGCCGCATCTTGACCGCTATAAATACCCGCAACGTTACGAAAATGCCGGGCCTGCCGAGGCGCATCGGCAGTTGGCGCTTGACTGGTTGACGGGGTTGGAAGCGCGGTTGGCCACGTCAGCATGGCTGTTCGGTGCAACCCCTGCACTGGCCGACATGGCGATAGCACCGTTTGTGCGGCAATACGCCAGTGTTGATGTGGACTGGTTCCAGTCGCAGCCTGTGCCTGGCGTTCAACGCTGGTTGTCGGCGTTTCTGGTGCTGCCATTATTCGCTACGGTGATGCAGAAGTATCCGGTGTGGAAAAGCGGGGAAGAAGGTATTTTGTTTCCGGGCTACGCTGACTGAATCAAGTTACCGTCCGTAGGATTTATTTTTCAGCTCCTCCTTTGCAGCCTCACCCAACTCAGGGCGAGGCATATCATTGCAAAGCCAAGCAAAAGTCCAATTCGGGCAAGCATGAACCCGGTTTCCGGCACCCCCAGAAAAACGGTTTGTATACCATCAAGTGCCCACCCCATGGGTGACCATTCCGATATTGTCTGTAGCCCGGGCGGCATGAGCATGCGGGGCACCATGACGCCTGCAATTGCAGCAAGAATTACATTTATGCCGCTGCCGAGAGCTGCGGCATGGTCGAAAGTGCGGGTAAAGGCCGCGATCAGCAATGCCAGGGATACCGCTGCTGCACTGATGGCGAGAGTCATGCCGGTAAACCAAGGAAGGGAAATATCCAGAGAAAGGCCCTCTGTTCCCAGCAAAGGCAATAAAACGCCTCCAACGATCAGCATGAAGGCGAGTTGTATCCAGTTCAGAATCATGAAGGCGAATAGCTTTCCACCGAGAATTACAGTGTGGGAAACACCAAAAGTTCTAAGCCTGTCCAAAGTCCTGTCATTGCGTTCCTGGATGAGCACGCCGGCAATTGGAATCACAACAAAGAACATGCCGAATATCAGCCATGCCGGTACTGTTTGCTGTACCGCTGTCATGGGTCTTCCCGAGTCAATCTCGTAAAGGTAGCGAATATCCGGGGTGTTACCGGTATCAAGTAACTTGCTTATATCGGTTTGTCCCGCCATCATGCCGGCAAACGGCCCAGCGGTCGCCAGCTTCATTTTTAAATTGACCTGCATCACAGATAAGGTCAGTTCAGCGCGCAGGCGTGCGGCAGCTGCGGGCTGGGTTTTGTGGTTTAACCAGATTTCAATTTGTTTGCTGTCCGGGATACCGTCAGGACCTAGCCAGGTGGTCAGGACGAGCACACCCGACTGTACGTCACCTGATGCAATTGCATGGCGTAAAGTGTCACGAGAGGTGTAAGACGAACCACCGTATTTATCGAACCATTCTTGCATCCATCGCTTGGCCTGTGGGCTGTCATTCTCAAGCAACCATCCGGTCTTGGGCATGTCGATCTGGGTCGTTAACGTGTTTTTGAGCGTAAACGACATGACGAGGACGAAAATTGCGGGCATCAGGAAAAGTACGGCCAGCCCGTGCGGATTACGGAGCAACAGCGTCCATTCTTTTTTGGCGATGACCAGGGTTTGATGCAGGTAATGGTTAATTTTGGCCATGAGTAAAGAGTTCAGTCGCGCAAAGATCTGTCTGTGTAATGAATGAACAATGCTTCCAGATCCTGGAATGGGGGCCGGCCGTCAGTGGGTGTCAACAGTGCTGAAAGACTGCCGCTGGCGAGTACGGAACCTTGGTTCATCAAGACAATATTGGTACACAGAGCGCTGACTTCTTCCATGTAGTGTGTGGCATAAAGTACAGCGCATCCATCAGCCAGACGCTTTTTGACTACAGCGAGCAGCAAGGCGCGTGACTGCGGGTCGACGCCAACAGTTGGTTCGTCAAGAAGCAGAATATCCGGGTTTTGCAACAGTGCAATTGCCAAGTTTAGTTTGCGACGAATCCCGCCCGAACATTGCTCAGCCCTCTTGTCGAGGAATGGTTCCAGCAGGCAGTCCTTTATGGCCTGCCTTATCCGGGTGTCTGCGTCGCGTTTTGGAAGATTCAAAATTCCGCCGAAGAATTCCAGGTTCTCCCGGCAAGTCAGTTGTGGATAAAAAGCATAATCTTGAGGAACCAGCGCAAGGCTTGGAGGAGGGCTGCCGGGTCGTTGAACCCTTCCAGATTGTGGTTTTTTTAAACCAGTCAAAATATCAATAAGGGTTGACTTTCCGCACCCGTTTGGTCCCAGCAGCCCTGTCGCCTCGCCGCGCCGTAAAGCGAGGCTGATATTGCGAAGTGTTGGCGCCGGGTGTCCCGGATAGTGGTAGCTGATACGGTCAGCAATAAGTGCTGGTCGTCGTTCATTCATGATGGCGATGAGGATTGTTGATCAGGCTTTGTCGCGGGCTGGATTGGGTCAATGATCGGCGCTGGTTTTAAAGAATTGAGCAGTCCCAGAGGCGACATTCCACGTTGCAATAGTTTGCTGGCGACCATCAGGATGATTTTTGTAATATCAATGACCGGGCGAAAATGGCTTGGCCGCGCATGTCTGGGATAATGTCCAGGAATGGAAATGGCCAAGGTTCGAGTGCCCGCGCGAGCCGCTTCGATCAATACTTCGCTTTCAAAAGTGAAACGGCTGCTCTTGACCTTGCCACGCAAGATCAATTCAATGACTGGGGCAGGGTAAACTCGAAAACCTGATTGTGTGTCTGCAATGGCGTGGCCAGCCGCCCATGAAATCCAGAAGCAGGCGATACGATTCGCATGGTAGCGCGCTCTGGGGAAGTGCTTTTGATCATGCAGCCTTGCTCCGATAATCAGGTGGTCGGGGCGAGCGCGCCACAGTGCCAACAATCGTTTGGCATCCGTAGGGTCGTGCTGGCCGTCGCCGTCCATTGTGATGACTGCCGCGGCGCCTTGTGACGCGGCGTAGGTGAAGGCGTTTTTCAGGCTGGCGGCCTTCCCTTTATTGGTAGTGTGTGAAAGCAGTTTCACCGGTAAGCCGTAAAGCTGTTGTGCTGTACCGTCGGTTGAACAGTCGTCTACAACAATGACACGAGGGCACATTTCAAGAAGGGCTTCGACCAGTTGGCGTATAGTGGTCGCCTCGTTGAAGGCAGGAATGACGCACCAGACATCATTCCAAAGTGATTCAGTGGTCTGGCTCAGCACATGCCACCATTGATGCTGATGACTTGTCCGGTAATGTAGCTGGCTTCTTCAGAGGCAAGAAACGCGACTAAAGCAGCAACTTCTTCAGGGCGTCCGCTGCGACCGACCGGGACCAGTTGCTGAATTTTTTCTTTTGGAAAAAGCCCGAGTGACATGGGGGTTTCGATTATGCCCGGTGCAACCACATTCACGGTGACACCGCGATTGGCGACTTCGAGGGCCAGGGATTTTGAGGCGCCATGAATCCCTGCCTTGGCCGCAGCGTAATTGGCTTGTCCGCGGTTACCACTTATGGCAGCGACAGAGCTTATATTGATGATACGGCCCCAGCGTGTGCGGACCATTGGTAACAGCAGGGGCTGGGTTACCCTGAACATGCCGTGCAAATTTGTGTCAATAACAGAGTGCCACTGGGTTGTACCCATTCCAGCCATCAGCCCATCGTCGTGTGTTCCCGCATTGTTTACAAGAATCTGGATGGGCCCATCCTCAAGAACTCGTGTGACTGCAGCCGAGGTTTCAGCCTCGTCATTTAAATCAAATTTCACGGCTTCTGCTGAGCCCCCACCTTGCGAAATTTCGTCGGCCAGCAGCTGTGCCGGTTCAAAATTGCGGTTCGAATGAATGATAACGTGCACGTTGTTCTTTGCCAGGGTACGGCAAACAGCGGCACCAATTTCGCCGCTTCCTCCTGTAATAAGGGCACGTTTCAAAGAGGTTTTTTCAGTGGTCATGCCTAAGCTATATATGTGTCGGTAAAGGCGATCATCAGGGTCCCCTGTGCGAGGCAACGCAGCGAAGTGTTTACCTCGAAGTTGTAAAGGCAGCCTTGGTCAGTGCTGCTTAACCGTTGAGCAAAAATTGTCAAGGGGCCGTCATCGATTGAAAGCGCCTGGGTTTCCAGTTCGGTGTTGGTGATTTTTACCAAAAAGCCTGGTTTGGACTGGCCTGCGTTATCAATCAGAGCGCCATGAATCGCACAGGCTTGAGCCGCGTACTCAATGGCGACCATTGATGGTATTTCGCCGTTCTGTGCCAGGGGGTGGTTGTTGTGATCAACCTGGGCGCGGCAGCGTATGGTCTCCGGGCTATGGTCGATGATCTGGTCGATCAAGCACATTAATCCCTCATGAGGCACCAGCGATGCAATGTTATACGGGGCAGTTGGCATGTTCACCGGGTAGAGGCCGTTTGGCAGGTGAGTGACAGTGTCTGTTTGCCTAGTTTCAGACGAACAGGCTGTGTTGAGCGGGTGGCAATGCACCCGAGCACAGAGAACCCGTATGCGGCGCTCTGGTGTTGCCATTCGGAGGGCAACCAGTCGGGGAAATGGTCGGGTTGTTCGTCAAGCGAAAGTTTGGCATGGATCTTCGCCAGCGGCGGCGTGTCAGTATCTCGTGTGCTGACCACCAACGCGCATGCGGTTGCCTGATGTATAGGCAGTTGCTCGAGCATTGGGCCTGTCATTGCAGGGTCAAAGCATACCAGGAGCACCGGCTCATTCAGTGCTAGGGCTTCTGTCAGCGCACATAACAGGCCGGCCGCAAAGCTGTCTTTGCCTTGACTTATAACCGTAGAGGGCTGGTGGTTCTTATAGGCAATCGAGAAATAACCGGCAGCGGCGTTGTGAACTGAGTTTGGAAATACAAGTGGTGAAATTTCGCGTGTTGTCGCCAGTGTTTCCAGCATGCGCTGTGAAATCTCGCCCGTACCATCGTTCGTCGCAAAGATTGAGCGCAATGAGCTGACAGGTTGCCCGGTTTGTGTTTCCAGCTCATGCAGGCAAGCCAAGACCAGTCTTACGGCTTGACTCGCGCGTCTTCGTTCGTTGGCGGGCAACTTGGCCGGTGCGGGCAATTGCAACGGCATTTGTGCGTGTATCGGTAGATGGGTGCGAGCGGTATGGAACAGAGCGTCCAAATTGGGCAGGTCCGGTGCGAGTACGCTCGCCGCCTGCAAGTGGAAAGTTGTTTCAAGCATTTCAGGCCCCTCGTCCGAAGATCAACGAACAATTGGTGCCACCAAAGCCAAAGTTATTTGTCATTGCGCGCCGGATGCGCGCGGGCACTGCTTTGGTTACGAAATTGAGGTCGATGTCATCGTCCGTTTGCCCCAGTTCCGTAAACGGGGGCAGTACTTGTCGACGTAAGGCTTCTATTGTGACGACAGCCTCGGTAATGCCCGCCGCTCCAAGCGTATGGCCAGTAGCCCCCTTGGTTGAGGACACCGGTGTGTCTTGGTTACCAAAGACATGCTTTAGCGCTATCGCCTCGGCACGGTCATTAGACTGGGTGGCGGTGCCATGGGCATTGATATAGTCAATATCGTTTGCGGTAATTCCTGCGTGTTTTAATGCCTGATTGATGGCGTTTATGGCACCGGAGCCCTCCGGGTCTGGTGTGGTGATGTGGTGGGCATCACTTGATTCGCCCCCACCCAAAAAAATGACGTCACTGTCTTCACGAGTGAGTAACGCGAAGCCCGCAGCTTCACCGATCGAGATGCCGTTTCTGCGGCGATCGAAAGGACGGCAGGCTGTGTCTGAAAGCAATTGCAGCGCATTAAAACCATGTAATGTCGACAGACAGAGGCTGTCGGCACCGCCGACCAGAACAGCGTCAGCGACCCCGGTAGCGAGCCACTTTTGCGCAATCAAAAATACTTTTGCACTGGAGGCGCAAGCAGAGGCGATGCCAATAGATGGGCCGGTCAGCCCGACGGCGTCGCTGACAAACTGACACAGGCTTTCAACGCTGTGAGTGTCGTTGAAATTGAAGCTTGCAGGCCATTGGCCCGTGGCAATTCGTTCGGCGTATGCTGTTTCTGTCGATTGGATGCCCGAAGTGCTTGTACCCATGACAAGCGCCACGCGGTCTGTGCCGTATTTAGAGTATTCAGCGTCAAGGGCGTTTTGCAGTAACGGATCTTGCAGGGCTGACCATACGAGCCGATGGTTGCGGCATTCGTATTTGGTCAGGTGTTTGGGTATTGAAAACCGCTCAACGTCGGGGTGTCGTCCGATCCAGCAATCGAGATCGCACCACTCAAGGTCGTTGGGCCGCAGACCGGAGCGATGGTTGATCATCGCATTCCACAAATCGGCAACCCCAACCCCTAATGAGTGGGTCAGGCTGACAGCCGCAATTCCGGAAGGTTTCAGCAACATGGGGGTAAGGTCAGAGTGAAGTGCTGGCTGTACACTCAATGAGAGTGTGGTACTGGCCAACATTATCAGTGACGGAGGAAATGGTCAGGCCTGACGCGCGGATCAGGTCGAAAAATACTTCTGAGTCATACATTTGACTATTACCATTAGCCACGCACGTAAAATAAAGCGATGTTTGCTGCAAACTGAGTGCAGCGGCCTCAAATCGTTGGCGATCCCAGAACAACTCCAGGATCCATACTTTTGCGCCTGGTTTTAGTCCTTCTTTTACCTTGCAAAGAATTGCGATGATTTCTTGTTCTGAAAAACAGTCCAGAAACTGGCTCATCCAGATGATATCGTAACCGTCTGGCAGGCGTGCCATTGGGTCCAGCATATCAAGTGGGTAACATTTTGGCGGGGTAGTGGCTTCAAGAGGCGTCAGGTGCGCTATGGCCCTTTCAAGCTGAGGCTCAAGATCAACAAGCCCGATGCGTAAGTCGGGTAGTCGTTGCAGGCATGTGTATGCCCATTTTCCCGTATTGCATCCGATATCCAGCAGGCTGCTCGGATTTTCCGCAGCCAGTTTTTCGACCATGACCGGGAAAGCTTGATCGGAATAAAAATGGTCGAAGTTATGCCAGCTGCTCATGGCTGGTTCAGGCATGGCGGACAGGCCTTGGTAAACAGTGTCCCATGGGCCCAGTGTTTTCAGGCCGGCGGGCTTGCCAGTGCTCAGGGCTGCGTCTAGTTGAGTTGCAGCGTCGTAGCAGACATCGCGCGTGAAGTCGAAGTTGATACGTGTCATTTCGTCGGTCAGGATAAAATAACCGAGCTTTGTCAGGTGGTACAGCCCGTCTCGTCGCCACACCAGCTTCAAGCCCAGCCCCGCCTCGAGAAGAACGCGGGTCGCGTAGTGTGACAGTCCGCATTCCTCAGAAATTGTTTCGATTGCCAGGCCATTTTTTCGGCGATTCTTCGCCAATGCCTCAAGGATGCCCCGGTCTCGCATGACCACAATGGCATGGAATGCTATGGGTCCGAATGCAAGCATCTGTGCCATGGTGATGGCCTCAATTGCAGTTAAAGGGTCTTGGTCAAAGAGATGTTTTTCTTGCATAGGTCAGGGTAGTGGTACGTAAGAGAGTACCGTGGTGGTTGTGTCGCCTTGGGCTTCAATAATGATGAATTTCTCGATATGTGTGCCATTGCCGTGAAACTCGAGCTCTTTCAGCAGTCCGGAAAGTTCCACGGTTGCAGGTGTCAGGCGCAGGCGCCAGGACTCCGGTGTTCCTTCCAGGTGTACGTTGAAATCGTTGCTGATGATGCTGAAGTCGCCAAAGACAACACCGCGAAGTGCGTTGGCTAATGCACCCAGCTGAGGCTGTGTCTCATAACGAATAACCCGCGTTTCATTTGCATCGAACCATTCCATATGGTCTGGATACAACCGCCAGGTCTGGGGGGCTGGTGGATGCGATTTTTTTTCGAGCATCGGGGGCGCAGCGTGTAACGTGCCCCGGGAAATAACAGGGGTGCTCAGCCAGGGCGATTCGCGAACTTCTTCATATCCAACACTCGGTGGGGCGTTATCGCTCAGCATGCGGGCCAGGTCTTGAGACGTAAAAGGCTGGGCGGCCTGTGACAGTCCGCCCAGTATGCTTGCAAGCAGCAGGAGGATCAGTTGATAAAGTTTTGCCAATGTCATGACTGAATTCGATCGTTGTCCCAGTACGGATAGAAATTAAACCAGTTGTATGGGCTATGCCGTGCCTGGCTTTCTAGCACACGGGTGTACGTTTGCGCAGCGTGATTTATTTCACTGAGGCCGCTACCCGCGTCAAGAGCAAGCCCCGGATCGATAAATGTTATGCGGTAGCGATTGCGCCCCTCATATATTCCAAAACAAATCAGGATCGGGGCATTGCTGCGTGCGGCCAGCAGGTAGGGGCTCTTTGGCATTTTGGCAGGGCGGCCAAGAAATGTAACGGGGACGGTTGCCCTGCCTTCCATACGGTCGGCCAGAATGGCAACGACTTCGCCGTCTGCCAAGGCCTGGTGTGCCAGTAACAGGCTGTGAGGCTGTCCATACGGGATTACTTTGAAACCTGTGTCGTCAATGCCTGCGATCCGTCGGACGCGAGCGCCAGGGTCGGCACGCATCATGATGTTTAGCGGGCGGTCGTCAATGCCGTGTCTGGCCAATGCCATAAGGTCGAAGCTACCCAAATGTGAACCCAGTAAAACGCAGCCTTTTCCTTTGGCTAAGGCCGCGTCGACAAGTGGGCGGTTTTCAATGGTGATATGGAAGCGGCCAAGTTCATGGTTTGCCAGATAAACACGGTCGAGCAATGTCGTTGCGAAGTAGTGGAAGTGCCGGAATATTTCGCTTGCTCGAGGTTTTCGACCAAAAATACTTTGTAAAAAATCAGCGGATGCTTCGCGTGCAACCCTGTCTGTTGCAATGAAGTAGGACACGATTGGGTAGAGCAAAATCCGGCAAAATGCCCTGCCAGCAAGGCGTGCCAGCCATGCGATGAGCTTGAGCGAAAATTCGCTCCCTCTTTCTTTTCGAGAGGTCCACTTCATTGGGAGGATTCATCCAGGCGGGTTGTCAGTGAGCCGCTGGCGATAGCGACTGTTGTCGCGTCGCGTAGTACAGTCACCTCGTAACGGATACTTTTGTCTTTAATTTTGTAGCTGACCCTGGCTTGCTCATTGGGCAGTAGTTGCGCGGTGAATCGTGCGCTTTTGATCGTGATGGGCTTTGCTTTTATGTTGGCACCCAGTCCGGTGAGTACCTCGCTCAGCAGCAATACGCCGGGAACAACCGGGTTTCCAGGAAAGTGCCCTTGCAGGCAGCGGTGGTCTGCCGGAACGATAAAAACGTGATGATTCATGACTTGGATTTTTCACTTTGCCACTGCTGGTATATAGCCATCAGGTCAGCGTAGATGACTTTACCCCGTTCATTTCGTGGTATTCGATCAACGCAGATAAGCACTCGTGGCAAAAATACCGGATCGATTCTTGCTTTTAGGGCTGATTTGATCTGTACAGGGGTGATGGTACTGGTTTTCGAATAAATGAGTACTGGACGCTCCCGCGCATCCCTGTTCGTGGCTATAAAAGCGGCATCGTCAAT
>JAAYID010000238.1 GCA_012744285.1 Alcaligenaceae bacterium | reverse complement strand
TCACCCAGGCCTCGGCTTGCAGGTTCAACTCGGAGCGATAGCCCGGCAAGGGGGGCATCCGCTCGCTGACCGTTTTTTGCAGGCGCGGCGAGGCCGGCCGGCTGGCCAGCGCAAAACCATTGGCATCGACGACTCCGATTTCCATGACCTGGCCGTCCTGGCCCCATTCGAACAGGGTGACAGGCATGGCGTCGAGCACTTCGTTGGCAACAACACAGCCCTCAAAGGCATGAGGCAACTGTTCAACCCATTCGATATTGGCGTCCAGGCTGGCCAGGTGTGCTTGTTGACGTTGCCTGAGGTCGGCTGAGACATCAAGGATCTGGTAGACGGGTTCAATGCCCAGTGTTCGCAAGGCAGGAATCAGTGCTGCGGCCAAAGCACCCGAACCGGCACCAAACTCAAGGACGTGATTCGACCCGGCCTCGCGTAATACCTGCGCAACTTGTTGGGCCAGCGCCTGGCCAAACAGGGGTGTCAGTTCAGGGGCCGTAGTGAAGTCGCCTGTGGTTTGTGAGGCGCCGAATTTTTCGCTGCCCGCTGTGTAGTACCCGAGGCCGGGCGCGTACAGCGCCTGTTGCATCCACTGATCAAAGGGCAGAAAACCACCTGGCGCAGCCTGAATGCAGTGGTGCAGATGGCGTGTGACAGTGTCCAGATGAGCCAGTGCAATGGGGTCGGGTTGGGGCAAGGTAGAGTGGGACATAGGGGCAGAGGATGTTCGTGCGGCAGGCTCAGGAGGTGCCGTGGTCGGTGGGGTGTGTGGTGTCGGTTCTGGTGGAGGGGCCAGTGGCGCGACTTCCGGGGTGCCTGTCTTGGCGTGTTCCCCGATGTCAGGTTGCTGCGCCTGTTCAGACTCACGTTTCAATACATGCAGCGAATGCAGCATCGACACCATGAAGCCTGTCAGCAACCCTACGGCGGCAGCGACGACAAAATTGTCGAAGACGAACCACAACACGATGGCCAGCAGCAAAGAAAGAAATAACGGTTTTTGAGCCAGTTGTTTCATCAGCAGCCGATTCAAGAAAAATCGGAATTCGTGATGAACGAATTCCGATCAATGAAAGAGCCCTGATTTTACGCGGAATCGAGGCGTTGGGCGAACCCTCAGGCTGCTGCCATGGCCGTCCGTCCCAGTTTCTGGGCAACGGCAATTTCTGCAATATGTCGTCCCTGGAAGCGTGCGCCGTCCAGTTCATTTGTGCTTGGCTGGCGGCTGCCGTCGCCGTTGGCAATGGTCGAAGCGCCGTAGGGTGTGCCACCGGTGATTTCGTCATTCGACGTCTGACCCTGGAATGAGTAGGGCAGCCCTGCAATCAGCATGCCATGATGCAGCATGACGGTGTGAAAAGAGAGCAATGTGCCTTCCTGCCCACCGTGTTGTGTGGCGGTTGACGTGAACACGCCGCCGACTTTGCCGATCAGTTTGCCTTGGGCCCACAGGCCACCAGTCTGGTCCAGAAAGTTTTTCATCTGTGAGGCCATCATGCCAAAACGTGTGGGGGTGCCGAAAATAATGGCGTCATAGTCAGCCAGCTCGGCGGGCGTTGCAACAGGCGCACTTTGGTCGAGCTTGAAATGGCTGGCTTTGGCCACGTCTTCAGGAACGAGTTCAGGCACGCGTTTAACATGAACCTCGGTACCGCTAACGCTGCGAGCGCCTTCGGCAACGGCCTGAGCCATGGTTTCGATGTGACCATACGATGAATAATAAAGGACAAGTACTTTCGTCATTTTGATGTTTCCCTGATGTTTAAGTGTCAAGTGGGTGTGCCGGAAGATCCATAGGGCTTCCCCGGCGGTAATGAAAAACTTCGTCCTGGTGAAGTCCAGAACCGTGGTCAGGGGAGGTCGAAGTAAAGAAACTCGGCCGCTTGACCATTGGTGAATGTCAGTTGTTGCTCATTTGAAATGCGGGCACCGTCACCGGCGGTCATGGTGATGCCGTTGACCTGCAACGTACCGCGGGCCACATGGATATAGCCATGCCGGTTATCCGCAGGGGTATGTACAACTGTTTCAGCACCGTTCAGCAACCCTGCATAAAGGCGGGCGTCTTGCAAGATTTGTAATGAACCATCTGCACCGTCCGGTGATACCACAAGGCGCAGCTGTCCACGCTTTTCGTGTTCGGCAAAGAACTTTTCCTGGTAGCGAGGCGCGGTGCCGGTACGATCGGGTGTGATCCAGATTTGCAGGAAATGCACAGGGTGCTCGGCTGAAGCGTTGAATTCGCTGTGACGGATTCCGGTCCCGGCACTCATGACCTGAACGTCGCCCGGCCGTATGGTAGCGCTGGAGCCCATCGAGTCCCGGTGTGCCAGCTGACCGTCAAGTACATATGAAATGATTTCCATATCGCGGTGGCCATGCGTGGCAAAGCCTCCTTTGGGTGCAACCGTATCGTCATTGATCACACGCAGGGTGCGCCAACCCATATGAGCAGGGTCAAAATATTCGGCGAAAGAAAACGTGTGGTAACTGTTGAGCCAGCCGTGATTGGCGTGGCCACGGTCTTGAGCGTTACGGATTTCGATCATGACAGGCTCCGTCAGTAAGAGGTTTTGGATTGCAATGATGTTATTCTATTTTCTATAAAACAAATAAAAAAGCGCTATTATTTGATTGATTTGATCGATTTTTTAGATAGTTATGGCTATGCCAAGAACAACGCTAGAGCAGTGGCGTGCCTTTCAGGCGGTCGTCGAATACGGGGGGTACGCGCAAGCGGCACACGCATTGCATCGGAGCCAGTCGTCCATCAGTTATCTGGTGGCCCGCTTGCAAGAGCAGGTCGGTGTGTCGTTATTGGTTGTCGAGGGGCGCAAGGCGCAACTGACCGATGCAGGCAGAACCTTGCTGGTTCATGCCGGTGAATTGCTCGCTGACGCACAAAACCTTGAAAAGCTGGCCGCATCGCTGGCGCAGGGGTGGGAACCCGAGCTGCGGCTGGTCGTTGATCAGGCGTTTCCCAAAGAGTTGCTGGCCGTAGCGATGCAGCAGTTTCAGCAACAGGCGCCGCAAACGCGGGTTGAGCTGGTTGAGGTTGTCTTGTCGGGCGCGGAAGAGGCCATCATCGCGCAGCGTGCCGACGTTATGGTGGGGGCTTATGTTCCGACCGGTTATCTGGGTAGCTTGCTGATGGATCTTGAGTTCGTGGCCGTTGCCCAAAAAGACCATCCGTTGCACGCGCTGGGGCGTAACATTGATGAAGACGACCTGAAACGGCACCGTCACATTGTGGTGCGTGATTCGGGTACGTTGAATCCACGTGATGAGGGGTGGCTAGGGTCGTCCCAGCGCTGGACTGTCAGCAGTTTGCAGGCGTCCATTGAACTGATTGCGGGTGGGCTTGGGTTTGCATGGTTGCCCCGACACATGGTTCAACCCTGGCTGGACAGTGGCGTGCTTCTGCCGCTACCTCTGGTTAAAGGGCAGCAGCGCAGGGCATCGTTGTATCTGGTGCTGGGTGGCGGTCACTCAACGCAAGCCGGGCCAGCAGCTCAGCTGCTGGCCCGGATGCTTGATGATGCGGTAAAGACGTTTGGCTTATGAGTAAAACGCCTGGCGACCCGTTGCTGGGCGCTTGGCCGCACCGCCTGCAGGTTTGCCCGAGAATGCCGGGCGGGCACGGGCCGGACGGGCAGCTGTGTCGGCGCCACCAGCACGTTGTTCGCGCCCCTTGTAACCCTCCTTGCGGCCTTCGAACGCTGGCTTGTCACCGAAACGGCCTTCGCCTTTGCTGAACGCTGGCTTGTCACCGAAACGGCCTTCGCCTTTGCTGAACGCAGGCTTGTCACCGAAGCGGCCTTCGCCTTTGCTGAACGCGGGCTTGTCACCGAAGCGGCCTTCGCCTTTGTTGAACGCTGGCTTGTCGCCGAAACGACCATCAGGCTTGCCATACGAAGGTTTGTCGCCAAAGCGGCCTTCCGGTTTGCCATACGACGGGCGATCGCCGAAACGGTCGTCGGATTTACCGGCATAACCTGGTTTGCCACCACCAAAACCGCCACGTGCGCCATACGGTTTTTTACCGCCGGGCTTGCGATCGGTGTAGGTCGGGCGAACGGTTTTCTTGGGCTCAAGGCCTTCAATCACTTCTGACGGGATAGGCTGGCCAATGAAGTGTTCAATGCGACGGATCTTGTGACGTTCGGAGTGCGTTGCCAGTGTGAAGGCCAACCCGTTGTTGCCGGCACGACCGGTACGGCCGATACGGTGGGTGTAGTCTTCGGGCTGCATGGGCAGGTCGTAATTGATGGCGTGGCTGATGCCTTGCACGTCAATACCGCGAGCCGCAACGTCGGTGGCAACCAGAATGCGCAATTTGCGTTTTTGCAGCAGGCCCAGTGTGCGGGTACGCTGGCGCTGGTTCATGTCGCCATGCAATGCGGCAGCTGTGAAACCTTGTTCTGACAGGCGGTCGGCCAGATCGTCGGCACCGCGTTTGGTCGATGTGAAGACAATCGCCTGGTCAAGCGTCGAGTCACGCAGCAGGTGATCAAGCAGGCGCATTTTGTGGTTATGGTCGTCTGCATACAGCAGGCTTTGTGTGATGTTACTGTGCTTTTCTTTGTGGCCCGAAACGTCAATGCGCTGCGGTTCACGCATCATTTCGCCAGCCAGACGGGCGATTGATCCGTCCAGAGTGGCTGAAAACAGCAGGGTCTGGCGAGCGGCAGGCGTGCTGGCTACAATCGTTTCAATGTCTTCGATGAAGCCCATGTCCAGCATACGGTCTGCTTCATCAAGCACCAGTGTGTGCACGGTCGACAAGTCAACACGGCGTGCCTGCAGGTGGTCGATCAGACGGCCGGGGGTTGCAACCAGCACGTCAACACGACGCGACAGTGCTTTCAGTTGGGCACCATAAGGCATGCCGCCCACAACAACGGCAGTGCGAAGGTCTTTGATATGCGCGCCATACAGTTTGGTGGCTTCGGCAACCTGCATCGCCAGTTCACGTGTCGGGGTCAAGACCAGCACCTGTACGCCTGAGCCTTTGTTGGCAGGCATCTGGGCAATACGATTCAGTGCTGGCAGCATGAATGCTGCTGTTTTGCCACTGCCGGTTTGCGCGGAAACCATCAGGTCGTGGCCAGCCAGGGCCTGAGGGATGGCGGCAGCCTGAACAGCGGTAGGTGCAGAGAAGCCAGCTTTGCTGACGGCAGACAATAGGGTAGGGGCGAGACCCAGGTTCTCAAAAGACATGCGTATTCCTTTGCCGTAATAAACGGCATGCACTGGCCAGGACGGTAGAAGGTGTCCGATGGCCGGTTGATTAGAAAGCATCGTGCCGACCAATCAACCTGGAATGCAGCAGGTTCAGTGAAGAACCGCAACGGAAAGGCTTGGGGGTCAGGGAGCGATGGCGTGCGACATGGGTGCTGAAGATTCAGTCAACTGCTGGCACACAGCAACAAGGGCTGTATAAAAATGTCGACGCTTATTAATGCAGTGACAGAAGTATATCCACGCGCACGGGTTAGGGAAAGTACTAATTTGTAACTGTGCAATATGTACGTCACAAAAGCACGTTAAGAAAAAACTGCAGGTCTTGCCGGAATATCGGGGTACTGTGCGGTCAGGCTTGTTTTGCCGGTGTGGGTCCGTGCGAAGCCTTGCTACGACCAGTCGATAGCTGCGGCGCCATGATTCAGCAACCAGCGGTTGGCGTCAGCAAAATGATTGCACCCCAGAAACGGTATGGGTGGCCGTCGCGCCGACAGGGGTGAAGGGTGGTTGGCACGCAACACCAGGGTGTTGTCGTTGGTCGGAATCAGGGCTTGTTTTTGCTGTGCATGGTTGCCCCATAACATGAACACCTTGGGCTGGGGGCTGCAGGCGATGTGCTCAATCAGTGCATCGGTAACGGTTTCCCAGCCTCGACGGGCATGCGATACCGGTTGTCCGCTTTCTACTGTCAACACGGTGTTCAACAGCAAAACGCCCTGTCTTGCCCAGCGCTCCAGGTTGTTGGACTGTACGGTGAGTTGATCGGGAAATTCGCGAGCGATCTCGCTGAATATATTGCGCAGGCTGGGTGGGCAGGGGCAATGGTCTGGAACGCTGAACGCCAAGCCATGTGCCTGGCCAGGGCCGTGGTAGGGGTCTTGTCCCAGAATAATGACGCGCACGGCTTCAGGGGGCAGGTCGGACAACGCCCTGAACGGGTGGGCCGGGAAAATAACGGCTCCTTCATCCAGTCGCTGTGTCAGATACATGTCGAGTTCTTGAAGGGCCGTTTGTACGTCGCTGCGCTGCAAGGCAGTTTGCCAGTGCCCTGGCAGGTTCACTGCGTCGCTCAGCAGGTTGCCCCGGAATGCGTTGTCAGGCAAAGTGGTCGTCATGGCAAGGTCAGGGTGCCGGTGCCCGAGGTGTTTCTGGTAGTGTTGCCAGGGCCTCGCGAAGGGCAGCGTGGTAACCCGGCAGCGCCAGTTCAGTTTGGCTGCGCTGCTGTGCCCAGGCGTTGGCCTGCCGGGGCGACGGGTCGCGTCTGGACGCCCAGATCGCATCCGGAAAGCGGGTGTCATTGGTCCAGCGAGGTATGACATGCCAGTGCAGGTGCGGCACCATATTGCCAAACTGGGCCAGATTGACCTTGGTCGGTGCTAGGTGTTGGCGCATGACCGACTCAACCGTCCACACCGCCGTCATAACGTAGTGGCGCTGTGGCTCGGTAAGGTCAGTCATTTCACGCACATGGTCATGCCAGATCACCCGCGTCAGCCCCGGAAACTCGGGCTCGTTGGCATCAATGACTCGCAACTGCGAGTTGCTCCAGAGTTCTGCCTGAACATCGCGGGTACACAACGGGCAATCTGCGATACGCATCAGAAAAACAGCTCTTTCAAGGCAAGACCCGGGTCTTCGGCACGCATGAAGCGTTCGCCCACCAGGAAGGCGTTGACGTTGTGCGAGCGCATCAGGTCGACGTCCTCTTTGGCAAGAATGGCGCTCTCGGTAACCACCAGTTTATCGTTTGGAATCAGGGGCAGCATATCGATGGTGTTTTGCAAAGACACTTCAAAGGTGCGCAGGTTGCGGTTGTTGATTCCCAGAAGGCGTGTTTTCATTTGCAGGGCAACGTCCAGTTCGTCGCGGTCATGTACTTCGACCAGGACGTCCATCCCCAGCTCCATGGCGAGTGCTTCCATCTCGTGCAGCTGATTCGGGCTGAGCGCCGCAACAATCAACAGAATGCAGTCGGCCCCGATGGCCCGGGCATGGGCGATCTGGTAGGGGTCGATCATGAAATCCTTGCGCAGAACCGGCAGGGCGCAGGCGGCACGCGCTTGGCGCAGGTAGTCGTATGAACCCTGGAAAAACTGCACATCGGTCAGTACCGACAGGCAGGCGGCGCCATGCGCGGCATACGATGCGGCGATTTCGGCCGGGTTGAAGTTTTCGCGGATCACGCCCTTGGAAGGCGATGCTTTCTTGATTTCGGCAATGACGGCCGGCTTGCCTTGCTGAATCTTGTCTTCCATTGCCTTCATGAAACCACGCAGGTCAGTGCGGCTTTGCGCTTCACGCAAGACCTCGGCCTCGCTGCGCATTTGACGAGCGGTGGCAACTTCGGCTTTTTTGGTATCGAGAATTTTTTGAAGAATGTCACTCATGACTGGAATTTCCGTGTGTATGCGCTGAAGGTGTTGAGTTTTTCGAGGGCAGCGCCGTTGGCAATAAGTTCAAAGGCCGTGCGCACGGCGTCTTGCAGGGTATCGGCACGGTTACCGGCATAAATAGCCAGGCCGGCATTGAAGCCAACAATATCACGAGCGGCACCTTCTGCATTGCTTAATGCCTCTTTGATCATGGCCGCCGACTCGTCGCGGTTGTTGACCTTGATCGAGCGATTGGAGGTCATGGTGATGCCAAAATCTTCGGGGTGGATTTCATATTCGTTGACTTCGCCATCCTTGAGCTCGCCGATCAATGTGGGGGCACCCAGCGATGCTTCGTCCATGCCGTCTTTGCCGTGGATGACCAGCACATGTTTTGAGCCCAGGCGTTGAAGTACGCGAACCTGGATGCCGACCAGGTCGGGGTGGAAGACGCCCATTAACTGGTTGCCGGCGCCGGCCGGATTCGTCAATGGACCCAGGATATTGAAAATGGTCTTGACACCCAGTTCTTTGCGAATGGAAGCGACATTTTTCATGGCGCCGTGATGGGCGGGCGCAAACATGAAACCGATATTGGTCTCGGCGATGCACTCTGCAATTTGTGAGGGAGTCAGTGTGATGTTGATGCCCAACGCCTCAGCCACATCAGCGCTGCCTGATGACGACGATGCGCTGCGGTTGCCGTGCTTGGCGACCTTGACACCGGCCGCTGCCGCTACAAACATTGCCGCCGTTGAAATATTGAAGGTATGGCTGCCGTCTCCGCCGGTGCCTGCCATGTCCAGCAGGTCATCCGGGTATGGGGTCTCTACTTTCAGGGCGAATTCGCGCATCACCTGGGCCGCCGCTGTAATTTCACCGATGGTTTCTTTTTTGACGCGCAGCCCCATGATCAGTGCCGTTGCAATTTGGGGCGACATTTCGCCGCGCATCAGCATGCGCATCAGATGCAGCATTTCGTCGTGGAAAATTTCGCGGTGTTCGATGCAGCGGGTCAGCGCTTCCTGGATGGAGATGTTTTTCATTGGATATCCTGTTTTTTTACATTGTAAGAAATTGGCGGAGCAGGGCGTGACCATGCTCGCTGAGAATGGATTCGGGGTGGAACTGTACGCCCTCAATAGGCAGGGTTTTATGACGAACGGCCATGATTTCACCGTCGGCAGTGCGGGCGCTGACGTCCAGACAGTCGGGCAGGCTGTCGTTTTCGATGGCCAGCGAGTGATAACGGGTGACCGTAAATTCCGGGGGGAGACCGTGGAAGACGCCCTTGCCATCGTGTGTGATGGTTGATGTTTTGCCGTGCATCAGGGTTTTGGCCCTGACAATTCGGCCGCCAAAGGCTGCGCCGATGGCCTGATGCCCCAGGCAAACACCCAGAATGGGCTTGCGTCCGGCGAAGTGCTGGATCAGCGGGACCGAAATTCCCGCTTCTGCGGGCGAGCACGGCCCTGGGGAAATGCAGATCCGGTCCGGGTTGAGGGCTTCAATGGCGTCGATCGTGGTTTGGTCATTGCGCAGCACAACGACTTCTTCGCCCAATTCGCCGAAATAATGCACCAGGTTATAAGTAAATGAATCGTAGTTATCAAGCATCAGCAGCATGGTTGTCTCCGGGGCGTTTTGGGTCAGACGGGTTCGTCAAGGCCGAACTGGACTTTTTCAGCCGCGCGAATTACCGCGCGGGCTTTGGCTTCGGTTTCCTGCCATTCTTTTTCAGGGTCCGAGTCGGCCACAATGCCGGCCGCTGCCTGAACGTAAAGCATCCCGTCTTTGATGACACCGGTGCGGATGGCAATGGCCACATCCATTTCACCGCTGTAGCTGATATAGCCGGCGGCCCCGCCGTAAATACCCCGGCGTACAGGCTCCAGTTCGTCAATGATTTCCATGGCCCTGACTTTGGGGGCGCCGGTCAGGGTTCCGGCCGGGAAGGCTGCGCGCAACACGTCCATGTTGCTCAGCCCGGGCTTCAGGGTGCCGCTGACATTCGATACCAGGTGCTGAACATGCGAATAGCGTTCGATAGCCATGGTTTCGGTGACCTTGACGCTGCCGGTTTCGGCAATACGTCCCACATCGTTGCGCGCCAGGTCAATCAGCATGACATGTTCGGCCCGCTCTTTCGGATCGGCTTGCAGTTCTTCTGCCAATTGACGGTCTTCTTGCGGGGTGGCACCCCGGCGTCGGGTGCCGGCCAGCGGACGAATCGTTACAACGGGCGTGTTCTTGCCCTGGTCCTCAACACTTTCCTGGCGAACCAGAATTTCGGGCGATGACCCGACGACATGGAAACTGTCAAAATCCCAGTAGTACATGTAGGGGGAAGGGTTCAGTGAACGCAAGGCGCGGTACAACGACAAGGGCGAGTCACGGAACGGTTTGGAAATGACCTGGCCAATCTGGACTTGCATGACATCACCGGCGGCAATGTAGTCTTTGGCCCGCGCAACTGCGCTCAGGTAGTCTTCTTTTGCAAAACTGCGGTGGCAGTCCGTTTGCAGGCTGGCGTAGGCGTACGGGATGGTGACCGGTGTGCGCAGTTTTTCACGCAGCGTTTTCAGGCGGCGCTGAGCCTGAACATAGCTTTCGGGTTGGGTTGTGTCTGCATAAACCAGCAGATAGGTTTTGCTCGCCAGGTTGTCGACAATTACCAGTTCGTCGATATGCAGCAGCATCAGGTCGGGCGTGCCTTTGCCCTGACCCGCCGGAAAGGGTTTCACGGCAGGGCCCAGTTTAGACTCGATGTGGCGCACGGTATCGTAGCCAAAGTAACCGGCAAGGCCGCCGGCAAAACGTGGCATGCCGGGTCGCAGGGCAACCTTGAAGCGGGCCTGGTACTGTTCAATGAAATCCAGCGGGTCGCCCTCAAAGGTCTCGACCACTTTGCCGTGTTGCAGCACCTCGGTGATGCGGCCCGTTGAACGGATGACTGTTTTGGCCGGCAGGCCAATGAATGAGTAGCGCCCGAAACGTTCGCCACCCACTACCGACTCAAGCAGGCAGCTGTTACGGCCGCCGTCCGGGCCGTTATAGGCAAGCTTCAGGTAAATGCCAAGGGGTGTATCGAGGTCGGCATAGGTTTCCGCGATCAGCGGAATCCGGTTGTAGCCTTGAGCGGCCAGTGCGTTGAATTCGATTTCGGTCATGAGAGTCTCGGTGGTAGGTTAAACACGCGCCGGACCCAACAAAAAGCCCGGCTACGCAGAGCGTTCCGGGCTGGATACTTTTGGCTGGTGGTGCAAAGGCAAACGACACTTTGGCACCAGGAGACGATAGACCGCTACCCGGAACACGAACGCCACCAGCGCCAATAGGCGCCGTGTGACATGTTGCGGATAACGGTTGAGTTCATTGTTTGGTTCTTGCCTGCAGGCGCACGGCTTAAAGTGCGCCAATTTGTATTTTCGGGCGGGTTACCCATAGGGCAGCCGCATAGACCGTTTCAACTATACCATCGACTTTCAGGTTTTGCACGTCCTGCCCTTCGTTATACCCGTAGGGTACCGCCAGCATGGTGATGCCTGCGGCTTCGGCGGCAATGGCGTCGTTGGCCGAGTCCCCCACCATGACAACCTGACCGGGTTCAACCTGCAGCAGATCGCAGGCATGGAGCAGGGGCATCGGGTGGGGTTTTTTTTCAGTGCAGGTATCCCCGCACACAATATGTTCAAAAAAATTGACCAGGCCACAGGCCGTCAGCAGCGGACGGGTGAACTCGGACGGTTTGTTGGTAACTATGGCCATCGGGATACCCGCCTCGCGCAGATGGGTCAGACCTTCAAGCACACCGGCATAAACCGCCGATTTTGCCCCGTTCACCATGCTGTAGTGGCGCTTGAATATCGCAAGCCCTTGGGCAATGTGTTGATCGTCAGGTTCTTGATCGACATGAACCGACAAGGCGCGTTTGACCAAGGTTTCCGCGCCCTTTCCGACATAGGTGGCAATGACATCCAGCGGCAGCTGGGGCAGGCCCATTTCAACCCGCATGGCATTGGTGGCGTCGGCCAGGTCCGGAATGGAATTGATCAGGGTTCCGTCCAGGTCCATCAAGACTGCGGTGTAGGTCATGCGCGGGCCTCTTCACCCCGGGTAATCTCTGCGCGCATCGCGTCGATAATCTTCCGGTAATCGGGTTGGCCAAAAATGGCAGAGCCGGCTACAAATGTGTCAGCCCCTGCGGCACGAATGTCGGCAATGTTGTTCACCTT
The DNA here is from genome assembly GCA_012744285.1 of Alcaligenaceae bacterium. GTDB lineage: Bacteria > Pseudomonadota > Gammaproteobacteria > Burkholderiales > Burkholderiaceae_B > Neopusillimonas > Neopusillimonas aromaticivorans. The sequence goes on along the minus strand of JAAYID010000238.1, from coordinate 9,764 downwards.
GACTCCGCCGTCCACTTCCAGATAAATGGACTGCCCCCCATTGTTTTGCCAGGCGTCTATTTTCTGGCGTGCCTCGGCCAGTTTGGTCAGGGTGTTGGCAATGAAGCTTTGTCCGCCAAAGCCCGGGTTGACCGACATCAGCAAAATGATGTCGAGCTTGTCCATGACGTAGTCCATCCATTGCAGTGATGTGGCCGGGTTGAAGACAAGCCCGGCCTTGCAACCATGGTCCCGGATCAGGGACAGCGTGCGGTCCGGGTGACGCGAGGCTTCAGGGTGGAATGTGATGATGTCGGCCCCGGCTTTGGCGAATTGCGGGATAATGTCGTCAACCGGTTCGACCATCAGGTGGACATCAATCGGGGCTGTCGTGTGGGGGCGTATGGCCTCACAGACCATGGGGCCGATTGTCAGGTTGGGAACATAATGGTTGTCCATGACATCAAAATGGATCCAGTCTGCGCCGGCATCGACGACATTGCGCACTTCTTCGCCCAAGCGGGCAAAATCAGCCGACAGCAGGCTGGGTGCGATACGGGTGGTGGTTGTAGGCATGATTTTTTTAACCTTCTGGTGGTTCCGGATCATTCTCCGGCAAACATATGACATTATTGCAGGCGCACACGTTGTCTCACGGAATTTCCCATGAAGCCTTATGACCTGAGCATTTCCGTTACACCGCAATATCTGGCTGAGCAGTCTGACCCCGATAAAAACCGCTTCGTGTTTGCCTACACCGTTCGTATTACCAATAACGGCCAGCATGCGGCCCAGGTGATCAGCCGCCACTGGGTGATTACCGATGCGCGCCAGAACGTGCAGGAAGTCAGGGGGTTAGGTGTTGTGGGCCAGCAACCCCTGCTTGCACCGGGTGCAAGCTTTGAATACACCAGCGGTTGTCCGTTACCTACACCATTCGGCACCATGAAAGGCTCATACCATTGCGTTGGCGATAATGGCATTCCTTTCGAAGCTGACATTCCCGAGTTCGTCCTGGCCATGCCGCGTACACTGCATTGAAATTGTACTGGCCGTTGCTTACTTTTAGCTGACCATGAAAAAACGTTTCCTCCCTTTGCTGTTGGTGCTGCTGGCTGCCTGCAGCACGCTTCCTCCCGAGGCTCCCGTCGTCCCGGCTCCCGGAACAGAGCCGGTTCCCGATATTGCATCCCGTCCGTTGCAGGTGCCCGATCTGTCTGTTTTGCGTGAAACCCAGGTGCGCCCGTTGTCGGGCCGGTTTCAGTCAGTGACCTGGGCTGCGCTGCCGGGCTGGGCTGATGATGATCTGGCTTCAGTCTGGAAAGGGCTGGTCAATAATTGCAAGGGTTTGATGCGGCCAGTATCCGGTTCCCTGGCCCTTCCCGCCCGGGCGGCACCGCGCGCCTGGCATGGTGTTTGTCTGCAGGTTCAGCAAGCCGGTGTGCCTGAAACCGCCCAGCCCGATACCCAATGGGTGCGTGAGTTCATCCAGACGCATTTGCAACCCTGGCGTTTGCTTGACGGCAGTGGCCAGCTTGCCCGCAATACCGTTACGGGGTACTACGAACCGATGATCCGCGCGTCACGCGCCCGCGGTGGCGAGTATCAATGGCCGTTGTATGCGGCTCCCGACGACCTGCTGACCATTGATCTCGGGGCGGTTTACCCCGAACTCGCGGGCAAACGTGTTCGTGGCAAGCTCGAAGGCAAGCGGGTTGTGCCTTACGATACCCGGGCCCAGATCGTGTCGGGCGCCAGGCAGCCGCCGGTCATTGTCTGGGCACAAGATCCGGTTGAGGCGTTTTTCCTGCAAATTCAAGGCTCCGGGCGTGCCGTCTTGCCCAATGGCGAAACGATCCGTCTGGCCTACGCCGATCACAACGGTCGCCCGTATGCATCCATCGGTCGATGGTTGGCCGACAAGGGTGAAATGCCTCTGGCGCAAACGTCCATGCAAAACATCAAGGCCTGGGCCCAGCGTAATCCGGCACGTATTCAGGAAATGCTCAACGCCAATCCTGCCATGGTGTTTTTCCGTGAGGAAGCCATTCCAGACGTCGAGCTTGGGCCCAAAGGCGCCTATGGTATTCCACTGATTGGCGGGCGGGCGGTTGCCATTGATCCTGCGTTTGTACCGTTGGGTAGCCTGGTGTATCTATCCACAACCTTGCCGGCCTCGCAGCAGCCGTTGCGCCGCCTGATGTTCGCTCAAGACACCGGCGCTGCCATCAAGGGCGCGGCGCGCACCGACTTTTATTGGGGAACCGGTGAGGCCGCTGGAAATCAGGCCGGTCGCATGAAGCAAACCGGTGAAATGTGGGTGCTGTGGCCCAAGCAGGCCGGTGCGCCATCAGCCCGATGAGTCGCGAATCTGTCGTCGTATGCGGGGCGGGGCTGGTGGGGCTGGCCAGCGCACTTGCGTTGGCACGGGCCGGCTTCGATACTACCCTGGTGGGGCCTGTTCGCGACTTGCCTGTGCCGGTCCCCGGCAAGTTTGGTGCACGGGTCTATGCCATTTCGCCGGCCAGCCAGCGGTTTTTGTTAGATCTGGGTGTCTGGGACATGCTCGATCCGGCCCGTATTACGCCGGTCGAAGCCATGCAGGTCTATGGCGATGCGAGTGGTCATGTACACCTGAATGCCTGGCAGGCTGCGCAAACAACGCTCACCTGGATACTCGAATCCGATGAGATCGAGCGCGTGTTGCGCCAGGCCGTCCGATTGTTTCGTGTGAACTGGTGCCCCGATCATTTCCATCAATCGAGTTCAGGCCGTGTGGTGACGTCATCCGGTCAAACCCTGCCAGCCAGTCTAGTCATCGGCGCTGATGGTGCCCGTTCACCCGTTCGCGAATCCGCCGGTATACGCCATCATTCGCGTCCCTACGGTCACTCTGGTGTCGTCACCCACCTTACGGTGCAACGACCCCATCAAGGTACAGCGTTCCAGTGGTTTACGTCCGATGGGGTCATCGCTTTTTTACCCATGCCCGACACGCCCGAGGGGCATCAGGTTTCGCTGGTTTGGTCCATGCCGCAAGAGCAGGCCGAGGCCCTGATGGCCAAAGCGCCCGATGATCAGGCGCTTTGGCTCGAATCTCACCTGGCACCGGTATGCAGTGGTTTTTTCGGTGATGTCCACGTACGTAGTTCCGTGTTTTCGTTTCCGCTGTTCGTTGAGCACAGCGATATGGTTGCGCCGGGCATTGCCCTGGTTGGCGATGCGGCGCATCGTGTTCACCCTCTCGCTGGCCAAGGCCTGAACCTTGGGCTGGGCGATGTTCAGGAACTCTTGCGGGTACTGGCGGCTAAAGAAGCATATCGTGATGCAGGTGACATGCGCGTATTGTCGCGCTATCGCCGAGCCCGGGCGGAGCCCGTGCTGGCCATGCGCGCAGTCACCGATGGGCTGCACCGTCTTTTTGCCATTCAATCGCCTCCGGTCATGCTGGCGCGCAATCTAGGCATGACTCTGGTTGATCGTTTGCCGTTTCTGAAGCGGCGTCTTATTGACGGGGCGTCACGCTAGCGTGTCATGGGGGCAAGCGTTCAAAGGCGTGCATCTTTTCTTTTAAAAGCCCTCGTGTGTTCAGTTTATTTTCGGAGTCATCATGTCATTTGTTTTTCGTCGTCGGGTCGCTATGCTGGCCCTGGCCGTTTCAGGGGCCGTGGCCGGTCTGGCGCATGCGCAGGCCGTGCCGGGGGCTGCCCCTGCAGTGGCCGAGAGTGCATCAGCAGGCCAGGATGCTGCAGGGCTCGCTTCTCCGGGTGTCGCGGTACCTGCTCCCCAGGGTGATTCCGCGTCAGCCTCATCCGGCCCTTCAGCGTCCGGCGAGTCGTCGCTGGCGCAGGTCGCCCTGGCTGTGCCGAAAGCCTCTGTTGCTCAAGTCAAAGGGCGTTTTGAAACCCGTTTTCCCGGCATTGAAATCGCCGCCGTGCGCGAGACCCCGTTTCCTGGGCTTTTCGAGGTTCAGGTCGGCATGGATTTGCTCTACAGCGACGCTGATGTCAGTTATGTGATGCAGGGGTCCCTTATTGATGCCCAGTCTCGTGTTGATCTGACTTCGGCACGTCTGGTCGAACTGTCTCAGGTGCCTTTCGATCAGTTGCCTCTGGACAAGGCCATCAAGCAGGTCAAGGGGAATGGCGAGCGTGTACTGGTGGCGTTTGAGGATCCGAATTGCGGCTATTGCAAGCGTTTGCACGAAACCCTGAACGAAGTTGATAACGTGACGGTCTACACCTTGCTGTACCCGATCTTGTCCCCCGACTCCAAAGACAAGTCGCGTAACATCTGGTGTGCTCCCGACCGCGTTGCGGCCTGGCGCAACTGGATGCTTGATGGGGTTGTGCCGGCTGAGGCCAAGTGCGAAACGCCTATTGAAGACATTGCCGCGTTGGGGCGTCAAATGACCATTCGGGGTACACCAGCCCTGTTCTTTGCCGATGGCTCGAGGGTCAATGGTGCCATGCCTTTGACGGCGCTGGTTGAAAAGCTGGATTCGGTCCATCAGGCCTTGGCCAAGAAATAAAACCGGGCCTTGGGCCAATTCAATACAACTCAAAAACACGACCCGCTCCATTGATTTATTCGTGAACTCCAGGTGATCTCTGAACGTCTGGGGTCACGGCTGATGGTGGTATCCGGTTTCTGTTTGCGCAGCGTCTTCGGGTGCTGCCCTGATCCCTTCAGAGAACAGGTTGAAAATCAGTTTTCGCAGCCACTGATTTCCGGGTTCTTTATGGAATTTGGCATGCCAGAACAGATTGATGCCGAATTTCGGCAAGGGCAGGGGGTGGTTTATGTAGGTCAGGTTAAACGGCTCGGCATATTGGCGAGCGTACAGCTCGGGTACGCTCGCAATCAGGTCGGTTGTGGCAATAATGTGGCCCACGCCAACAAAGTGCGGCACCATCAAGCGTACCTTGCGTTTGGCGGCATAACTGTTGTCGATGATTTCATCGATTTTTGTGTGTCCGGTTCCCGCTGACACGACTTGTACATGCTCATGTTCAAAAAAATGGTCTTTCGAAACTGCTTCCCCGTCCAGCGGGTGTCCGCGTCGCATCAGGCAGACGTGTTTTTGCATGAACAGGCGTTGCTGGAAAAAACCTGTTTTCAGTTGCGGTAGCAGGCCGATGGCCAGGTCAACATGGCCAGCCTCAAGTTCATCGCCCAGACTGTCGTGCGAGTTTCGCACCGTGTTTATGGTAATGCCGGGCGCGACAGACTTCAGTGCGTGCATCAATTCTGGCAGCATGGTGATTTCGCCCAGGTCGGTCATGGCCACCACGAACTTGCGCTGGCTGGTAGCCGGGGCGAACGATGCACGCTGGTTCAGGGTTTCGTGCAAGGTGCTCAGGGCATAGGAAATCGGCTCGGCCAGCAGCGCGGCATACGGCGTTGGCTCCATGCCTTTCGAGGTGCGGATAAACAGCTCATCACCTGTAAGGGTACGCAGACGCTTCAGCGCATTGCTGACTGCGGGTTGCGTCAGATTGAGTTTCGCTGCGGCACCTGAAACACTGCGCTCGGTCAGCAGGTAGTTAAAGACCACCAGCAAGTTCAGATCGATATCTTTCAGATCCATTATTCATAAAATTTATAGATTCAATTCACCGTATTCTATAGGTTAATTAAGGTTCGCTCGCTATACTCCATTCACATTACAGAATTCGGAAACAGCGAGACGAATCATGGAGTTGTCTATCCAGCCGTTGGGTCGGACCTTGTCTGCCGAGCCCGGCGCCAACCTGCTTGAAGTGCTTCAGGCCAACCAGATTCCGGTGTCCTACAGTTGTATGGCAGGGCGATGCGGCACCTGTCGCTGCAAAGTGCTCAAGGGGCAAGTGCTTGAGTCCGGTCTCGAAACTACGTTGACCAATCCGCACGCCGACAATTACGTGCTGGCCTGCATGAGCACGCTGACCGAGCCCTGCACTATCGAGATTCCAGAGCCTGATGAGGTCGTCACTCATCCGGCGCGCATTATCAAGGCCACCGTGGTATCTGTTGAAGACGCCACGCACGACATCAAACGCATTGTCATGAAGCCGGCCAAGCCGCTGGAGTTCTCGCCAGGCCAATATGTAACGTTGCAGTTCACCCGCGACCATATCCGGCCCTATTCCATGGCCGGCCTGCATACCGATGAACACCTTGAGTTTCATGTGCGTCTGGTGCCCGATGGGCGGGTCAGCGGTTACATCGCCGAGACGCTCAAGCCCGGTGACAGCGTCAGGGTTACGGGTCCTTTGGGTACGGCGTATTTGCGCCGCAAGCATGAAGGGCCGATATTGTGCATTGCAGGGGGTACGGGCCTGGCGCCTGTGCTGTCGATCATTCGTGGTGCGCTCGAGGGGGGCATGACGAATCCGGTTCATGTGTATTTCGGGGTTCGTTCCAAAGACGATGTGTATGGTCTTGAAGCGTTGCAGGCGCTGCAGGCCCGTTTCCCCAATCTTGAGGTTCATGTGGTGGTCACGGTGGGCGAGGCCGCTCCGGGGCAGCGCAGCGGTTTGGTTACCGATGCCGTTGAGGCAGACTGGCCTTCACTGGACGGTTTCCGCGTTTATTTATGTGGTTCCCCACCGATGGTGGATGCCGCAACCCTTCTGGTAACTCGTAAAGGTGTGCCGGCAGACCATGTGTATGCCGACGCGTTTTATGCCAGTGCCAGCTGACCGATATTGATTTGCAAGGAGAGGATGATGAGCACTAGCGCTGACAGTTTCCCCCGCGACCCGCAGTGGGAGGGGGATGGCACCAGTCGGATCCCGTTCTGGGTTTATACCGATAACGATATTTACAAGAAAGAACTTGAACGCCTGTTCTACAAAAACCATTGGTGTTATGTAGGGCTTGAGGCCGAGGTGCCCAATCCGGGTGATTTCAAGCGCACTTTCATTGGCGAACGCTCGGTCATCATGACGCGTGATGCCGAGGGTGGCATCAATGTGGTGGAAAACGTCTGTGCTCACCGGGGCATGCAGTTTGTACGCGAACGTACCGGCAATACCAAAGAGCTGGTTTGTGCATATCATCAATGGAATTACAGCCTGAAAGGTGACCTGCAGGGCGTTCCGTTTTTGCGGGGTGTCAAAAAAGACGGCCAGGTTCATGGTGGTATGCCCAAAGACTTCAAGACCAAAGAGCATGGTTTGACCAAACTGAAGGTTGCCACGCGCGGGGGCGTTGTTTTTGCATCGTTCGACCATGATGTTGTGCCGTTTGAAGAGTTTCTGGGCCCTGAAATCCTCCAGTACTTTGATCGCCTGTTCAATGGCCGCAAGCTGCATATTCTGGGCTATAACCGCCAGCGTATTCCGGGTAACTGGAAGCTTATGCAGGAAAACATCAAAGACCCTTACCATCCGGGCTTGTTGCACACCTGGTTCGTAACTTACGGTCTGTGGCGCGCCGACAATAAATCAGCATTGCGCATGGACGAACACAATCGCCACGCGGCCATGATTTCCACGCGTGGCAACGCCGGTGCCAAGAATGAAGTCACGCAGGGTGTCACATCATTCAAAGAAGGGATGCAGGTCCAGGACAAGCGTTTGCTGGACATCGTCCATGAAGACTGGTGGGGTGAGCCCACCGCAGTCATGATGACGGTATTTCCCAGTGTCATTTTCCAGCAGCAGGTCAACAGCGTTTCAACCCGCCACATTCAGCCCAATGATGAGGGCTCGTTCGATTTCGTCTGGACGCATTTCGGTTTCGACGATGACACGGAAGAAATGACAAAGCGTCGGCTCATCCAGGCCAACCTGTTTGGTCCGGCCGGCTTTGTGTCGGCTGACGATGGTGAAGTCATCGAATTCTCGCAGTATGGTTTCGAGCAAAAGCCCTGGCATCGGGCTGTCGCAGAACTGGGTGGCTACGAAGTTGAAAATACCGAACACATGGTGACCGAAACGCTCATTCGCGGCATGTACGAGTACTGGCGCAAACAGTTGGAGATCTGAACATGATTGACGTTCAAGCTTATATGAACCTGAACAAACTGTATGCTGACTACGTCGCTGCAGTCGATTCCAAAGACTGGTCCGCCTGGACCGAACTGTTTGCTGACGATTGCGAATACAAGGTCCAGCCGCGGGAGAATTTCGAACGGGGCTTCCCTTTGTCGACGCTGTGGTTGCTGAGCAAGAACATGCTCAAAGACCGTGCCTACGGTATTCAGGAAACATTGTTCCACGATCCGTACTATCAGCGCCATGTGGTTGGTGCGCCGCGTATTCTCGGCTTCGAGAATGGTGTCATACAGTCTGAGGCCAACTATGCGGTGTTTCGTACAAAGTATGATGGTGAATCAACCGTGTTCAATGTTGGCCGCTACCTGGACAAGGTTATTGCAACTGAAGACGGCCTTAAATTCAAAGAGCGTTTCTGTATCTACGATTCAGAGATGATCCCTAACTCAATTATTTATCCTATCTAGAGGTCATTATGACGCAATGGATTGATGTGCTGGCTGCTGATGATGTGCCTGATGATGACGTGGTCGGTGTTCAGGCAGGCGGGCGTGATCTTGCCATCTATGGCGTGGACGGCGATGTGTTCGCTACAGACAATATCTGTAGCCATGGCAATGCGCGGTTGTGTGATGGTTTTCTTGAAGACTTTGAAATCGAATGTCCATTGCATCAAGGTCGCTTTGACATCCGTAACGGTAAAGCCATGTGCGAGCCCCTGACAGAAGATATTCGTGCCTATCCGGTCAAGATAGAAAACGGGCGGGTCTGGGTCGAGCTCGAATGATCCGGCTGCGCGGGCCCTTGTACACCAGACACTGCTGGCAAGTGCAACGGTTTTGAAATGAAAAAGCAAAAGGGCGAAGCGGCTGAAACCGCTTCGCCCTTTGTCTTTGTACGGATGGCACCGCATCTTCGAGGCGGTCAGCCTTTCTGGGCAACCTTGCTGTAAACAAACAGCACAATCACGGCCCCAATAATAGAGCCGATCCAGCCGGCACCTTGGCCTGCTGCATAAAAGCCCAGCGCGGCGCCCAGGTAGCCTGCCACAATCGAACCGGCAATACCCAAAATGATGGTCATGATGATACCCAGATTTTGGTCGCCGGGCATGATGGCGCGGGCGAGAAGGCCCACGATAAAGCCAACCACAATCATGCTGATGATGCCCATGTCTATACTCCGAAAGTTGTAGGTCCAGATAGCGTAACGGCGGTAGCACTGATTAGTCCGGTCTCAACGTTGCCGCATCGATGCGAGTGTTGATGGGTATGTTTATTTGAGTGTTGAGTTGGGTGCGTGGCTAGTTGGATAAGTGCGGATTGGTTCGTTTAACAACCGAGAACAGAGGCAAATAAGGCACGTCAGATTTTATTGTATGGGAGTGTCCTATATATAAGGTGTATGGGCAGGGCGATATAAGGCAGGACGCATCGTCTTGATACGACATGCATGATGGATGTTTTTGGGATGTCGTGACAGCAGCGGTTGAGCTTATCTTTGGTACTGACCTGTTTAGGCATTAGCGGATTGTCTGGAAGCTATCTTGCAGGCATAAAAAAGTTAACGTTATCCCGATCATGTCGTTCCAGACTGAATTTATGTCTGATTAAGTTTAAATAATGAATATAAACAAATAGTTAAGCTTTTCAACCAGCTTGTTCATCCATCAATCAGGTTGTCTGTTCTGAAATTATTTTCACGATTTTTGAATATTTTTGCGTTTTGACTTGCACGGCGTAAAAAACTCGTGCTATAGTTCGGCCTCTTTGCAGCACAACACCTTCGGGTTAACCCTTAAAC
>JAAYID010000237.1 GCA_012744285.1 Alcaligenaceae bacterium | reverse complement strand
CTGAGTGTGCTGTAACTCTGTGAGCCCAGTTCCACGCGTGCAATGTCGGCCAGTCTCAGGGCAGAGCCTTCTGTGGTGGAACGGATTACGATCTGCCTGAACTGGTCGGCAGTCTGCATCCGGCCCTGTGCATTGATCGTGGCATTCAGTTGTTGCCCGGCTGCAGGCGGGGTGCCCCCCAGCTCACCCACGGCAACCTGGGCGTTTTGTGCCTGTATGGCGCTGATGACATCTGAAACGGTCAGTCGGTAGGTTTCAAGTTTGCCGGGGTCAAGCCAGATACGCAACGCATACTGTGCCCCGAACACTTGAACACTACCGACGCCTTTAAGCCGTGAAAGCGTATCGTACAGATCGGAAACAACGTAATCTGCAATATCGTACTGATCCATGCTGTCGTTATCAGAGACAAATCCGAGCACCATCAGAAAACTGCTGCTGGCCTTGCTGACCGTGATCCCCACTTTGGTTACTTCAGTGGGCAATTGGGCCGTGGCCAGAGACAGCTTGTTCTGTACCTGAACCTGCGCCGTATCGATATCCGTACCGTTCTCAAATGTCAGGGTGAGGCTGGCATCGCCGTTCGAATCGCTGGTCGACGAAAAATACATCAGACCATCGAGGCTGGTCATATTCTGTTCGATGATTTGCGTCACCGAGTCTTCCACTGTTTTGGCCGAGGCTCCGGAATACGTCGCACTGATGGAAATGGAGGGCGGCGCAATGGCAGGGTACTGGGATACCGGCAATGTCGTGATCGACAAAATTCCCATCAACATGATGGCAATGGCGATCACCCAGGAAAAAACGGGTCGCGTGATGAAAAATTGGGCCATGATCCGTACTTCCGTTCAGTCGTTGGCGGTTGTGGCTTCAGCAGCGTGCACCACGACACCCGGCCTGAGCTTTTGTAAACCTTCCACGACGACCCGGTCGCCCGCCTTGAGGCCTTCGTCAATGAGCCATTGATCGCCGATGGTTCTGTTGGTCAGGACCGTACGCTGTTCGATGGTTCCGTCGGGTTTCACGACCTGTGCCGACGCCGTGCCTTTGGCATCGCGAAGAATGCCCTGCTGAGGGGCCAGAATCGCCTGCTGGCGTTCACCATAGCTGATTACGGCCCGGATGTAGCTGCCCGGCAAAAGCATGTGATCGGGATTGGGTACGGCTATGCGTAGCGCGTAACGGCCTGTTTCAGGATCTACGCTGGATTCTGAAAAAATCAGTTGGCCGGTATGGGGATAGGTCGTACCGTCCTCAAGCATGACTGTCACGGGGATGGCACGTGTATCACTGAGACTGCCTTGCAGCAATGCTTTGCGCAGTTGAAGCAGCTCACTGCTTGATTGGTTCAGATCGATATGAATGGGGTCCAGCTGCTGTATGCGGGCAAGGGCAGCCGATTGATTGGCATTGACCAGCGCCCCTTGTGTCACGGAAGATTTGCCTATCTTTCCGGTGACAGGCGCAACAATGCGTGTGTAGCCCAGCATGATACGGCTACGTTCCAGGGCGGCACGCGCCAGTTGTACATCGGCCTGCGCCTCTTTCAGTGCAGACTGTGCCGTTTCATGGTCCTGACGACTGACCGCATTGTGCTGAAAAAGAGCCGTCGAACGTTGCGCGTTCAGACGGGCCGCTTCAAGTGTGGCCAGGGAGCGGTTCAGGCTGGCCTGATTGCTTGCAACATCGGCGCGATACAAGGCATCGTCTAATTGATAAAGCGTCTGGCCTTGCTGCACCAGACCCCCTTCGTCAAATGAAAGCTGCTGCACGATGCCGTCAGCCTGGGGGCGTATTTCAGCGACGACAGAAGCAATAGCGCGCCCGGCCAATTCACGAGTCAGTGTTACCGGTTGCTCTTTGAGCGTCACTACGTTGACCGAAAGAGTTTCCTCTTTTGCGTGTCCGGTGGACGTGCGGTCTTGCTGGCAACCCGATAACGTCCAGAAAATCAAAAAAGTGCTGCACAACATGCCCACCATCCGGTGGATTTTTGAAGAGGATGGTGTCATCTCGGCCCCTGCGTTTCAACTGGCCGAATTCTAGCGGTGCAACCCGGTGCGAGGCTGACAAATCCTGACAGTCAGTGCGGGCCGGTATTTAGAGTGGGGTCGTTTGCTGGTCAAGCTCGCAAATGATTGTGAGTTGGTAACCTACACCACGCGCGGCGCGTATGACTTCGGTGCCATTTGAGCCCGTCAGCAGTTTGCGGCGCAGACGGCTCATACCGATTTCGAGACGACGTTCATCAAAATCAAGGTAGCTACCTCCAAGTGCCTCGACCAGTTCACGACGGCTGGCTGGCCCTGGCCCACACCGGATCAAGGTTTGCAAGAGTGTGCTTTCGTTATGGGTGAGGGTAAGGACAGGCCCATCAGGTATCGTCAGCTGAAGGGTCTGAGGGCTAAAGCGCCAGAAGGTGTTGCATTCTGTTGATACGGCACTCTGACCCATGCGCTGCAGGCGGCCTAACAGATTGGCAATAACGGCCAGAAGCTCTTCAGGAGGGGTTGGTTTGACCAGATAGGCATCTGCCTGGTTTTGTAGTCCCAGCAGGCGATCATGGGGCAGGCCGCGGGCTGTCAGCAAAACAACCCCGATATGTGGCCACATCGAACGAACCCTTTTGCAGAGGCTCAGGCCGTCTTCTCCCGGAAGGCCCAGATCAAGCACAATGAGATGGCAGGTGTGATCGTGCAAGTGACGATCCAGTGTGGAGCCGTTGGGTAGCCCAGTGGCCGCATAGCCGGCGCAGTCAAGGTGCAAAACCAGTTCTTCACGCAAGTCGTCATGGTCTTCAACCACGACGACGTGCATACGTTGGTTTGTATTATCGTTATACCCATTTATGTTTGACAGGGTGAAAAATTATTCATTGCAAGCAGGCAACGGAAACCAGAGTGTAAAGCAGGCCCCGCAGGTCCAGGTCCGGTCAAGCCGCAAGCTTCCCCCATGTTTTTCCATGATTTCGCGTACCAGGGGTAACCCTAAACCTAATCCTGTATGCCCCCCCGATTCATGTAATCGTTGATAGCGTTCAAAGATGGTTTGTTCCTGATGCAGGGGAATGCCCGGCCCATGATCTCGTATGCGCCAGGCAATCCCCGCGTTGCCAGCCTGATTTTCAGCCGTGTAAACATCCAGAAAAATGGGGGTGCCTGCTACAGCATACCTGGCTGAATTTTCGATGAGGTTCAATCCTGCGAAATAGATCAGGTGGGGGTCGCCGTGCAAGCGGGGAAGGTTGGCAGGTGTATTGATCACTACGCGCTCCATGATATCGGGCTCAAGTGCGGTGCGCAAAGACTGGCTGATGACAGACACATCAACCGGCCTGAAATGGGCCGTGTCACCCAGCAGGCGTTCTTGTGCTTCAGTGAGTTCCATCAAGGAACTCAGTCGGTCGATGGCCCGTCGAATGCTGTCGTAACGACGGTTGCGCAGTTCTGGATCCGCACGGCGTTGGTCGAGCAAACGCAAGCTGTGCGCAGCAGCCTCGATCACGGCCACCGGATTACGCACCTCATGCGCAATAAGGGCAAGAAAGCGCTCCCGTTCCTGGCGCGCTTTCTTTTCGCGTTCTGAGTTCAGCTGGGCTTCTGCTGCGCGAAGTTGTGCCGCATGATTAGCCCGTTCGGCTTCACGGGTTTGCAACGCAATACTGACATGCAAGACAATAATGACCGGTAACGCCGCACTTCGTACTGCGAGTAACGATAACGGACGCAAATCTATCCAGCCCAATCCACCTAGAATGGCGGGCCACATGATGAAAAAATGCAGGGGCAGTACGCAGGCGATCAGTCGCCCTGACAAATGACCTGTTTTCCACAAACGTACATAGGCTGGAAAACTGATCAGAGGGGCCGGCAGCAAGCCGACAAACATGATTGTTGACAGTGCCTCAAAGTGGCCCGTCCACGCAGACATCATGACCAGACTGCCGGGTAAAACGCCAAGCAACTGGTAATAGCGCAGGATGCCGGGAAAATTTCCCGGTAATTGAAGCAGCCTGATCTGGCACAATGAGCCCGTTACGTTTTGGGCCCCCAGCAGAACATACCCTACCGAGATGAGCAGTTCGGGTGCGGGTGCTTGAAGCATCGGGGCAATCAGACCATCGTAGTTAGCCCAGTGAAGTGCGCTGCATACGACAAACAGGGCGAAAAGCCCGAAGACATCGCGTCGGGTGACCCACCAGGCAACCAGGTTGATGAGTGCCGTCACCCCAAAAGCACCTAAAAAAACGCCTGAAACCAGCACGCTGACTCCGATATCAGGCACGATGGCGAATCTCGTGGTTCATGACAAAGAACGAGGAAACGGCCGTTGCGAAATACAGTTTGGCCCGCCTATTGGGGTCGGGCATCAACGTATTGATCCTTGCCGTGAAATAGCGCTGCTTTATGAAAAGAAACAACAGAAAAATGGTAATGAGGCCGAAGTTCGCGACGAAGTTGCTGAACGTCGCCGCCCTGATCAGCTCGCCTACGCTCGATGTGATGATTCCGATCACGATGTGGATCG
>JAAYID010000236.1 GCA_012744285.1 Alcaligenaceae bacterium | reverse complement strand
GCTGGGGGTACCACGACTGTCATGACCTCAAACGCTCGAACCGCCCGGTGCGGACCCGCATGCCGGGTGGTGTGGCAGGGGTGTCTCCTATAATGGAGACCCCCTATGCCGATGCCTGTTGCTTGGGTGGCCGTTCAGTTTGCCATGCCGGTTGGTACTACACCACCATTTGGAACGCACGATGTTCCAAATTTATGCGCAAATTAATGCTTTTAATCAATTCAACGCTTCTTTGGCCGCTTCTTCGGGCGTCCGACCGTCGTAGAACTGATCGGTAAACCATTCGGCCTGTTCTTCGATGTGGTCTTGTGCCTGGCGCAAGGTTGCGCCGGCGGCAACCAGAAAGCCCTCAACTTCGATGCACCATTCAATAAGCGCCATTTCGTCCGGATCTGGTGTGCTGTGCTTTTTCATTTTCTTCCCTGCTGTAACGCCCGCATCAAGGCAGGCCACAAAAAAACAACCCCGACGTGCAGGCTGCTGGATATTGAAGAATATACGGAACAAAACGACCGAGTGCTACAATTCTTGGCCTTTTTGCGCAAATTTCGCATCTTTTGCGCCGGTGTCTTGTCCATCAGATTCCCCATCTCATCGTCCAGCCCTACCGTTTCCGGTTGAACCTGGCTGTTCGCCTCAAAAGAAGACCTGCCCTTTAATGATTATCCTCAAGAACGTGACCTTGCGTCGCGGCAATAAAGTATTGCTCGATACAACCTCTGTAACGCTTAACCCCGGTGAAAAGGTGGGTTTGGTCGGACGTAACGGTGCAGGAAAATCATCGTTATTCGCGGTGCTGAACGGCACACTGCACGAAGATGGCGGCGAGTTTTCCATTCCGGCGCAGTGGCGTATGTCCCAAGTGGCGCAGGACATGCCCGAAACAGAGCAAAGTGCAACGGATTTCGTGGTTGAGGGTGATACCCATCTACTGGCGGCGCGCGCTGAAGTTGCCGTGTCCGAAGCCGGCGACGATGGCATGCGTATGGCACACGCCTACACGGCGTTGTACGACGCAGGCGAGTACGATGCGCCTTCTCGTGCTCAGGCACTTATTTTAGGGCTTGGTTTCAGCGTGGCCGAGATGGATCGGCCGGTGAACAGTTTCTCGGGCGGGTGGCGAATGCGCCTGCAACTGGCGCGTGCGCTGATGTGTCCGTCTGATCTGTTGTTGCTGGACGAGCCGACTAATCACCTGGATTTGGACGCTCTGGTGTGGCTTGAGGCCTGGCTTAAAAGTTATGCTGGCACGATCGTCGTTATCAGCCATGACCGGGAATTCCTGGATGCCATAACGAATGTTACGCTGCATATCGACCACGGCAAGTTGGTGAGATACGGCGGAAATTACAGTAAGTTCGAAGACATGCGCGCCGAACAGATGGTGTTGCAGCAGGCAGCGCATGCCAAGCAACAGGAAAAGGTTGCGCATTTGCAGAAATTCATTGACCGCTTCAAGGCCAAGGCCAGCAAGGCCAAGCAGGCACAAAGCCGCGTCAAGGCCCTTGAACGCATGGAAAAAGTTGCACCGATATTGGCCGATGCAGAATTTCAGTTCGAGTTCAAAGAGCCGATCAGCCTGCCCAACCCCATGTTGTCGATGACTGATGCCAGCTTCGGCTACCCGCCCCCTGAAAATGCGCCGGCTGGTGCTGCGGCTTCGATTATTGTGCAAAAGGTCAATCGTTCTGTATTGGCTGGGCAGCGTATCGGTATTCTGGGCGCTAACGGGCAGGGCAAGTCGACGCTGGTAAAAACCGTTGCCGGTGCGTTGCAGCCGATTGCCGGAGACATCGTTACGGGGAAGGGGTTGAGTATCGGTTATTTTTCGCAGCAGGAATTGGATGTCTTGCGTCCTGCCGACAACCCGCTGGAGCACATGATACGTTTGGTGCGCGATACGCCGGCAGGAGTGCGTCCCGGCGCGATGGAGTGTCGTGAACAAGGGCTGCGTAACTTTCTGGGCACGTTCAATTTCAGTGGCGATATGGTCAAACAGCCTGTGGGCAGCATGAGCGGGGGCGAAAAGGCGCGCCTGGTTCTGTGCATGATCGTCTGGCAGCGCCCGAATTTGTTGCTTCTTGATGAGCCGACCAACCATCTGGATCTGGCGACACGCGAAGCTTTGAGCGTCGCTTTAAATGAGTACGAAGGTTCAGTGATGCTGGTCAGCCACGACCGCGCTTTGTTGCGTTCTGTTTGCGATGAGTTCTGGCTTGTATCGCGCGGTGGCGTGAACGACTTTGATGGCGACCTGGACGATTACCAGGTCTATCTGCTGGAAGAAGCCAAGCGTCAACGGGAAATGGCATCCGCCCGCAAAGCCGCCTGATTCAAACGTTCTTTGACTTATCTCAATTCAGGTGTGCCACTTCATGGAATAAGGTTATGCCTATGGGTTTTCATGTCTGAAAACCAGGGGCTTGTGTGCAGCTGGCATTGGCCGATATTATGAAAAGAACGTTCACTATGCAGCATGAAGAAATTCGCCGCCTTCCCCAACCGGGCAAGCGTGGTTTCCTGAAGGGCTTGCTTAGTCTGTCGGCCAGCGCCACTGTTATTCCCATTCAGCCAGTCAGTGCCGCCGGGCAGCCGCCACGTCGGCCTGGTATTGCAGGCAAGCGTTACGGTATGGTGGTCGACCTTCGCAAGTGCATTGGTT
>JAAYID010000235.1 GCA_012744285.1 Alcaligenaceae bacterium | reverse complement strand
GTTGTCACGGGCCAGTGAGGTTGCCTGCTGGTTGACCTGATCTGTCGTTTCTTTGATTTGGCCGACCAGTAGTTTGATATTGATTTGCAGCTTGCGCAGCGACTGCATTAAATGGGCGATTTCGTTGTCGCCGTTGGCGTCGATACGGCCTGACAAGTCGCCGGCCGCCATGCAGTCAATGTCGCGCTGGGCTTGTGCCAGCGGGCTGATGAGCCGTTTGTAAATGGCCACGCCACCAAATGCGGCCAGGACCGCACCGCCCAGCAGCGTAAGTTCAGCCAGAATGGGCAGCACCGAGCCCGAGGTGTTGCTGCCGCTGGAAAGATTCAGCTGCCAGATAATGAATGCGTTCAGCAGGAACAGCGCGATCATGCAGCCTGTCCATAGCACCAGCCGTGATTTAAGCGACAATTCGGCGGGGGGATGCTGAGGGTGACGTGCAAAGCGGGGGCGTTTGATGACGGCCCCTTCGCGCACCGTGATGCGACGGCTGCCTTCACGTACGTCACGGTAGGCCGCTTCGGCCTGCCGGACCTGTTCGCGCGAGGGCTTGACGCGGATCGAGGTGTAGCCGGTGACTGCGCCGTTTTCGGTAATGGGGGCGGCGTGGGCTTCAACCCAGTAATGGTCGCCATTTTTGCAGCGGTTTTTCACAAGCCCGGTCCAGGCCTTGCCGCTTTGCAGGGTGTGCCATAAGTCGTAAAACGCTTCTTTGGGCATGTCGGGGTGGCGCACGATGTTTTGGGGGGCGCCCATTAGTTCGTCGGCAGAGTACCCGCTGATACGGATGAAGTCTTGATTGACATAGGTGATGTTGCCATGCAGATCGGTTTTTGAAACGATGGTTTCAGTGTCTTTGAGGCAATATTCGTTTTGGGTCACTGCGCGTTCCTGTCTCATGTCCTTTGATCCTTTGGTGCAGCGGTTCTGGTGCCGAGGTAAATACCAATGGGCAGAACAGCACTGTTCGCAACGAGATGGCGGGGTTTGGGCCAGGCAGTGTTGGTGTCGCGGGTTCAGGGCGACGGGTGGTGGTTATATGCGCAACAGGCAGTGTTTGGGCTTGGTGCGTCAATTTGTAAGTTACGTCAGTTTTTATGTCTTTATTATTGTGTCTGTTGTCGGACAGCGCTAGGTGGGATAACCCTAGGCCTTGAATTGATTCAGGGTTTCAAGAGCATTGATGATGGATTTGGCCATGCCTTGCATGTCCTGACGCGAACGGCGGGCCTGGGCACGCAAGGTCTGGAAGGCGCTGTGCTGGTCGAGCCGGGCACGCTCCATGATGATGCCGATGGCGACGCTGATTTCGCGGCTGGTGCTCAGTGCATGTGTCAGGTTTTCTTCGGACTTTTGCAGCTGCGCAATATCGGCGGCCCGTGCCAGGCCCGCTTCGATGGCCGGGATCAGCTGTGCCGTATCAACCGGCTTGACCAGGTAACCGATGGCGCCGCAGCGGGTTGCTTCACGTACGGTTTCTTCATCGGCATAGGCGGTCAGAAAAATAAAAGGGATAGGTTCCGTTTCGGCGAGTCGCGCGGCCAGAGTCAGGCCGGACATGCCTGGCATGCTGATGTCCAGCACGGCCAGGTCGGGCTGGAAGCTGTCGCGGATGGCCAGCGCCTGTTCTCCCGAGCTGGCTTCCGCCACCAGATAACCTGCGTTTTTCAAACCTTTGGACAACATGGCCAGCACCAGTCGGTCGTCGTCGACGATCAGCAGCTTCGGAGTGTCGGGCGACGCGGTGTGAGTCATTTTTTCTGGCTGACGCTATAAATAACGGGTGGGCGAAGGATGAGCCGTGTTTCGACAAACCCGGGGCGATTGGTGAACAGGAGACGGGCACTGTCGGTGGGTAGCATCGATCGCACCAGCTCAAGCCCTGTGCCAACGCCGCACTCATTGTCAAAGTCGAACCCTTCAGGGAGCTGGCCCGGGTTGGTGATGGTGATGCAGGCGCATTCATTCTCATCGTTCCAGACAACGCTGACACTGAGGCTGCGACCGGACTCGTTCTCGTGCAGGTGCTTGGCGGCGTTCAGGATCAATTCGTTGAGGATGAGGGCAATGGGAACGCGCTCGGGCTCAGACACGCGGATGCGTTCGGGGACATTGACCCTGACCGTAATGACCTGTCCGGCTGGCAGCACCAGCTCTTGCACCATGCGCGCAATGCTGGGTGCCATCTCGCACAGAACCACCTCGTTGTACAAGGCTTTGCCTTCCAGACCGTGGACGACAGCAACGGTGCGCACCTGGGCAATGGCCCGTTCCAGAATGGGTGCGGTCCAGGGTTGGGCCTGGGCATGCTGGCGCAGCATTCCTGCCACCCCTTGCAGGCTGTTCTTGATGCGGTGATGTACCTCGCGGATCAGGACGTTGCGTTGACGTTCGAGGCGTTCGACGTACAGTTGGGTTTGCGATTCGATGAAGGCCGCATGGGTATTTACCGAATGAAGAGCCAGAAAGTGCTGAAATTCGTTGTTGGCGTTGAAGATGGGTGACACACTCAGGTGCACCCAGAAGGGGGTCTGGTTTTTGGTGTAACTGAGCAGTTCACCTGAAAAATTTTGCTTGAGTGCGATTTGCGTTCGCAGCTGGCTGATCATGTCAGCATCGGTTTCAGGGCCATGCAGCAGCTGGCTGACCTTACGCCCGATGACCTCGTCGGGCGTGTAGCCCGTAAGTTGTGTGAACCCCGGGGACACCCAGAAGGTATGAAGGCTTTCATCGAATAGCGTGACAAATGCAACGGGTGAGGCTTCGCAGGTGTGCGTGGCGATATCGGTGGCCCGTGGTGAATGCAAGAGGTCAGACATAGTGAATCATGTTCAGAAAACTGGCCCATTGTAAATACATGCCTTTAAAAATGAAGGGGGGACAAACCCGAGGTCCGCGATAAAATCAGGTAAATCATTTTTAGTTTCAAGCGGCGACCAGGCTGTCGTCCCCAAGGAAAGCATCATGTCGTACCAGCATATTCAGGTCCCTGTTAACGGGGAAAAGATCATCGCCAATGTCGATGGGTCGTTGCATGTCCCCGATCAGGTCATCATTCCGTACATCGAGGGCGACGGAACCGGTAAAGACATCATGCCTGTCATGCGCAAAGTGGTTGATGCCGCGATTGCAAAGGCTTATCAGGGGCAGCGTGCCATTCACTGGATGGAGATTTTTGCGGGTGAAAAGGCGGCTGGCTTGTATGGCGACACCCAGTTGCCTGCTGAAACAGTGCAGGCGATTCGTGATTTCATCGTGGCCATCAAGGGGCCGCTGACCACGCCGGTCAGTAGCGGCATTCGTTCATTCAACGTGGCGTTGCGCCAGCAGCTTGACCTTTACGTGTGCTTGCGTCCGGTCCGCTATATCAAGGGTGTACCCTCGCCGGTGGTTAACCCTGAGCGGGTCAATATGGTGGTTTTTCGCGAAAATGATGAAGACGTCTATGCCGGTATTGAGTACCCGGCGTTCTCGTCGCAGGCCGGTGCCCTGATCGATTTCTTGCAAAATACGCTGGGCGCGCAGCATATCCGCTTTCCCGAAACCTCTGCCATTGGCATTAAAACGGCATCGAAACAAGGGTCAGAGCGTTTGGTGCGCAAGGCGTTGCAGTACGCCATTGACCATGATCGAAGTTCGGTCACGCTGGTGCATAAGGGCAACATCATGAAATTTACCGATGGCGCTTTTCGCGACTGGGGCTATGCGCTGGCGCGTGACGAGTTCGGCGCCCAGCTGGTTGACGGAGGCCCGTGGTGCCGTCTGCGCAACCCCAACACGGGCCGAGACATCATCATCAAAGACGTTCTGGCCGATGCCTTCATGCCGCAGGCGTTGCTGCGGCCGCGTGAATTTGATGTCATCGCGACCACCAATCTCAATGGCGATTATTTTTCAGCGGCTCTGGCTGCACAGGTAGGGGGGACTGCCATTGCACCGGGGGCCAACCTGTCAGACTCCGTGGCCCTTTTCGAGGTGACTCACGGGTCAGCGCCCAAGTACGCGGGTAAAGATTACGTCAACCCAGGTTCGGCGATCTTGTCGGCTGAAATGATGTTGCGGCATATGGGTTGGGCCGAGGCGGCAACCTTGATCACAACCGGTCTTGAAGCTGCCATACAAGAAAAGGTTGTGACGTATGACTTTGCACGCCGTTTGACCGGAGCAACCCAGGTGTCATGCTCGGGCTTTGGTCAGGAAATCATTAACCGGATGTAATTGCGACGAGGCAGTCGCTATAATAGAAATGTTGTCTTGTATCTTATATAAGACATATCACGCTAACCCGCGGTGTCCAGTCCCGGCTATCCGTGCCTGCTTATTCCGCGACAGACACAGGCTCAAGAGGAAACTATGACTTCCAAGATTATCTATACCCTGACCGACGAAGCGCCCGCATTGGCGACCCATTCGTTGTTGCCCATGGTCGAAGCGTTTGCCCGCACGGCCGGCGTCGCCATGGAAACGCGTGATATTTCGTTGTCGGGTCGTATTCTGGCGGTGTTCCCCGACCGTTTGACTGCTGAACAAAAAGTTTCTGATGCGCTGGCTGAATTGGGTGAACTGGCCACCAAGCCAGAAGCCAATATCATCAAGTTGCCGAATATCAGTGCATCAATGCCCCAGTTGAAGGCGGCCATTAAAGAGTTGCAGGCTTTGGGCTATGCCTTGCCCGATTATCCCGATGAGCCCAAAACCGACGAAGAAAAAGATATCAAGGCGCGCTATGACAAGGTCAAGGGCAGCGCGGTAAATCCGGTTTTGCGTGAAGGGAACTCCGATCGTCGTGCGCCACTGTCTGTAAAAAATTATGCGCGCAAGCATCCTCATAAAATGGGTGCCTGGGCGGCCGACTCGAAAGCCCATGTGGCCAGCATGACCGATGGCGACTTTTACGGCTCCGAAAAATCCGTTGTGGTTGATCATGCGGGCGACGTCAAAATCGAACTGACTGCCAAAGACGGCAGTAAAACCGTCCTGAAAGCCAAAACATCCTTGAAAGCGGGCGAGGTCATTGACGGCTCTGTCATGTCGGCTTCCAAACTGCGCAGCTTCCTGCAAGCCCAAATCGAAGAGGCCAGGCAGCAGGGCGTTCTGTTTTCGGTGCACCTGAAAGCCACCATGATGAAAGTGTCCGACCCTGTGCTGTTCGGTCATGTCGTTTCGGTATTCTACAAAGACGTGCTGGACAAGCACGCTGATGCGCTCAAGCAAATCGGCTTTAATCCCAACAACGGTATTGGCGATTTGTACGCTCGTCTGGGTGATTTGCCTGCCACTCAGCAAGAGGCCATCAAGGCGGACATCGATGCGGCCTATAAGGTGCTGCCCGCGCTGGCCATGGTCAATTCCGACAAGGGGATTACCAACCTGCATGTGCCCAGTGATGTCATCGTTGATGCGTCCATGCCTGCCATGATTCGCGACTCGGGCAAAATGTGGAATGCCGAAGGCAAACTGCAGGATGCCAAAGCCGTTATTCCCGATCGTTGCTATGCCGGCGTTTACCAGGCGGTTATTGAAGACTGCAAGCGCAATGGCGCGTTTGACCCGGCGACTATGGGTAGCGTACCCAATGTGGGTCTGATGGCCCAGGCAGCCGAAGAGTACGGCTCGCACGACAAGACATTTGTCGTACCTGCCGATGGCGTGGTTCGTGTGCTTGATGCCGCGGGCAACACCCTGATCGAGCACGAGGTTCAGGCCGGCGATATCTGGCGCATGTGCCAGACCAAAGATGCCCCGATTCAAGATTGGGTCAAACTGGCCGTGAACCGTGCACGCCTTAGCAACACCCCGGCAGTATTCTGGCTTGATCCTGCCCGTGGCCACGATGCGCAACTGATCGCCAAAGTCGAACGCTACCTGAAAGATCACGACACCAGCGGTCTCGATATCCGGATCATGACGCCGGTTGACGCTACGTTGTTCTCGCTCGAACGCATTCGCAAGGGTCAGGACACCATTTCGGTTACCGGCAACGTGTTGCGCGATTACCTGACCGACCTGTTCCCCATCATGGAACTGGGTACCAGTGCCAAGATGCTCTCCATCGTGCCGCTGATGGCGGGTGGTGGCCTGTTTGAAACCGGTGCCGGTGGTTCTGCGCCCAAGCACGTTCAGCAATTTGTTGAAGAGGGCTTCCTGCGTTGGGATTCACTGGGCGAGTTCCTGGCGCTTGCGGCATCGCTTGAGCATCTGGCCAACAGCTACAACAACCCGAAAGCCAAGGTGCTGGCCGATACACTTGATCGTGCGACAGGTCGTTTCCTTGACGAGAACCGTTCGCCTGACCGTAAGGTAGGTGGTCTTGATAACCGTGGCAGCCACTTCTACCTGGTCATGTTCTGGGCGCAAGCCTTGGCCGAGCAAACCGATGACATCGAGTTGCAGGCCAAGTTCGTTCAGGTTGCAAAAACCTTGACCGAAAATGAAGCCAAGATCGTGGCTGAACTGGCGGCTCCACAAGGCAAGCCGGTTGACATCGGCGGCTACTATCGCCCCAGCACGGCCAAGGTTGACGCGGCCATGCGCCCCAGTGCTACCCTTAACGCAGCGATTGCATTGCTGGGTTGATGCCAGTACCGCACTTAGTGGGTTTCAGACCTGACGAGTGCGGTGCACGTTAAGTTTGCAGGTGCTGTATCCGGGTTTTGACGGTGGCCTGCAGTAAACCGAAACGCCCCTGAACATACTGTGTTCAGGGGCGTTTCGGTTGTGCGCCCAGCATGGGCGCACACCTGCGGGTGCAAGTCCCGCTGCGAGCTGGTCACAGTGAGCAAAGTGAAACGCAACTGCGTGAGGGTGACCGAGCGTGGGAAG
>JAAYID010000024.1 GCA_012744285.1 Alcaligenaceae bacterium | reverse complement strand
GCGTAATACGGCGTCGTGTATTCAAGCTCCGACTGGTTGTGCAGACCGCTTCCCGCCGCTGCGGTCGACAGTACGTCGCATTTGCGGGCGACCAGAGCGTCAAGTGCGCCTTTCCATGAAGCGGTCGGGTACAGCACTGTTTCGATACCCAGGCGTTTTTCCAGGGTCTGCATGATGCCAGCCCCGATGCCCCTGTGTTCGCCTCTGGGGCCAACCGACTCAAGCGGGTGCCAGTTCTGATGCGCGCACAGCGTCAGTACGCCGCTGCGTTTGTCGAGCGATGCTTTTTCAGTTGCGGTCAGTTCAAGGGGGGATGGGGCCGGGGTACGGGTAGAGATCTGGGCACCCAGCCAGCGGTTTTCGATAACACGTCGCTCGGTTGGGGTGATGCCGTCAAGGGCCAGATTCAATATGGGTACCAGTGCTTCCAGTTCGGGCCGGATGGCAAAGCGCAGGTCTTCACGGATGACATCGTCGAGCGTCAGTTCGCCGGCAATGTGAACGTCTCGCTGACCCTGTTCACGCAACCAGTGGTTGCCGTTGTCCAGCGCGGCCAGGACAAGGTCGATCTGCCCGTTTGCCAGTGCGATGAACATGGAGGCCTGGTCACTGAACGCAATGGCGTTATCACCAATTTCGCGGCGCAGGGCATCGGCATAGAAAATACCTTCACCATAGCCGACACGCAGACCTTTGAGGCTTTCCTTCGAGGTCAGCCGGTAATCAGCCGACTTGGTAAACCCTACGACGGACACGAAGTGGTACGGTTGGGTGAACCGGCTGTATTCGCGCCGTGATGGCAAGTCGGAAATATTGGCCATGATGTCGATCTCGCCGCGCTGGAAGAGTTCGATCAACTGGTGCCACTGCCCGACGACGGGCATGGCCCGCAGGCCCGTTGTGTCCATGATGCGTGCCAGAATGTCGACAGTCAGACCCTGAATTTGTCCGCCATCTTCAAAGCTGAGAGGGGCATAGTCGCGCATCAGTCCGACTCGCAAAGGCCCTTGTTGTCTGAGCATGGCTTGCTGGGCGGGTGTTAAACGCACCTGACGCGCCTGCAAGGAACGCCCCCCATATTCCTGCCAGCGTTCCTGGGTTTCGCGCAGCCAGTTCGGGTCAATCCGTGCGAGGGCGTCATCCAGTTGCCGGTGCAGCGTCGGCGCATCTTTCTGGACGGCGATACGGAAATCTTCGCTCTCCTGCCCGTTCAAGGGGGCGGTTCCCAACAGCTCCAGGCTCAGTTGACCGAGCTGTCGTGCGAAGTAGGACAGGGTGACTTCCGAGCCGACAATCGCATCGACCCAGCCGAATGACAGGGCGTGAATCATTTCCGGTTGAAGACTGTACTCGATCAGCTCTAGCCCGGCGTTGCGTAATGATTCCAGGTAATAGACATCGCGTAATACACCGATACGGTACCCTTTCAGGTCTGACAGTTGCCTGATTTCGGGCAGAGGACGGTTGGCGTCATGCAAAATGACGGTTTGACGAATGTGGTATGGACGTGTGAACAGCATGCTGTTCACACGGTCTTCCCGCCACGATACCTCGTCGATGGCGTCGAGCTCTTTGCGCAGAAATGCCGAATAAATGTCCGTCCAGCTGCCAACCCGGTATTCAAAACGGATGCCGGTCAGTTCGCTGATTTTGTTCAGAACGTCAACCGAGAAGCCTTCAGGGCCGTTACGCCCATAGCCGGAATAGGGTTCGTTGTCGGCCACGATGCCGACACTGATGCTGTCTGGAATTTGTGCGCGTACGGGTTGCCCAAGTTCTGAGACAACCAGCAAACAGCACAGCAACAGATAGCGCAACCAGACGGGCATAGGTGACTAATGCAAAACGACAGTGACAGACCTGGCCAACTGTGCCCGAAAATGTACCGGTATGCCAGTCTCGGTTGTCTCAAAAGTCTCGGTGTGGTGAAACGGTTACGCGGCAGACGAGACCAGCACCAACCCCTTGCCGAAAATCGAGCGGACAGGCAGACGCACGCCCAGTTGACGTGCCTTGTTCCTAACCCGATTCAGGACGACGTCGATGCGATGGGTATCGGGAGCTTCGGCATAGCCAAAGAGCAGGTCATGCAGCATTTCCTTGCTGCAAACTTCATTGCTGTACCGATGCAGCATTTCGATGAGTTTGTATTCCTGGCTGGTCAGGGGCAGGGTAATACCATCAGGGCTGACCAGTTCCTGGCGGTTATTGTCAAGCTGCCACAGTAGGGGGGGGGTGTCAACGCCGGACAGTTCGGGCGTGGCGTTCAGTTGCATCCGGGCCCATAGCGCACTGATCTGTTCGGCGAGGTCGGCAAAATTGACAGGTTTGACCAGGTACTGGTCGGCCCCAAGGTTCAGGCCCCGCAGCTTGTCATGCATCCCGCCGCGAGCCGTCAGGACAACAAGTCCATAGCGTCCCAGGCTTTTCAGATATTCGACAACGCTGAAACCGTCCTCGCCGGGCAGTCCGATATCGATCAGGACAATGTCTGCGGGGTGGCGATGCAAATGTTTCCAGAACGCCTCTGCACTGCGCTTCCCCCAGACCGGGTAACCTCTTGATTGCAGAAAAAACATCAGTTCTTCCAGCAGATCTTCGTTGTCTTCAATGATGGCAATGCGGGCAGTTGATGTCATGGCAGTTTCAGAGTCCGGGGGGAGTGGGTAAGCTCAGTTCAAAGCAGCAGCCGTGAGGCTGGTTGGGGCGCAAGGTCAGGCTGCCGCCGTGGGCCCTGGCGATTTCGCGGGCAATATACAGCCCGAGGCCTGTGCCGGGCTGGCGGCGCTCCGGGCGTTCAACGCGCCGGTAACGTTCGAAGATTGTGGTCGCCTCACCTGGCGGAATGCCGGGGCCATGGTCACACACACTGAGAGTGACTCGTTCTGGCGAAACAGCCAGGTCAACGGTGATGGCGTTTTCCGGAGCGTACTTCAGCGCATTGTCGATCAGATTTGAAAGGGCGATACGTATCAGGGCGGCATCGATGTCCATGATACGGGGACGAGGCCAGTCGTTTACCGGTCGGCCATTGATGGTGACTACCACAGTATTTTCCGTGCTGTTGTCAACAGGCTCAAGGGTGGATCGGATCAGTTCGATCAGGTCGGCAGGTTGACGTTCGATCCGCAGGTGGGTTGCTGACAGTCGCGAGTCGGCCAGGCAGTTATCGGTCAGCTGCGTAAGACGTTGAGCGGCACGCTGGATTTTTTCATAGCGTTCATCGCGTTGCGTTTCGGAAAGCCCCTGCGTTTGCAGGTTTTGCAAAGCGCTGGATATGACCGCCAGTGGTGTGCGGAATTCATGCGCGACAAGCCCGATGAACTGACGTTGGTGAAAGCTGGCCTCACGTTCGGTGCGCAGTTCGTGGGCCAGCAGGCGCCGGCTTTGATTTTCGCGGTTTGCATCGCGTACCCGCTTTACGGCCAGCGCCAGCACTACCAGGATATTGAGAATCAGCAGATATTGCCAGACGATGTAAAGCTGCTGGTAGTACGCAATGGCGCCCGAGAGCGCAAGTTGAGCCCCAACGCCCGATGCAACATAGGCCAGTGGCACCAGGCCAAGTGCCAGGCCGGTACCCGACAGCTTTCGGCGAAACCACAACAGTACAGAGCCACCCGTCAGCATCAGGGTGCCAATGGCAAACAGCCCGGTTCTGAGGCTCACGGCTGTTCCGTAACGGTTTAACGGGATCAGCAGCACCAAAGAAGCAATCAGCACAGCGCAGCCCAGGGTCAGCCGGTACAGCAGAGGCCAGCGCAAAGCCAGATTCAGGGCCTCAGCCCATAGCCATAGCAGTGCCGCAAAACTGATCAGACTGAAAATGCTGGTCAGGTAGTGCTGAAGGTTGGGCAGCCAGGGGGCCATCATCCATGAAACGAAGCCTTCGATGCAGGCAACCAGCACATAGGTCAGCGAAAATGCGCAAATGGCCCACAAAAACCGCTGGTTGATCGCGATGGCCAGCAAGATGGCCAGGCATAACGAAATTACGGCCAGCCCAAAGTAGAAACTCCAGAAGCCTGTGCTGCGTGTCGTGTGTTCCAGCAGCCCCAGGTCATCAAGCACACTTGCCCGGATCAGCAAGGCGCTGGAACTTTCTGCCCGTATGATCAGGTCGAGTCCGGCGCTGCCCGGCTCCAGGTCAGGAAGCGCAAACGTGGGTATCCGGTAATCGAGCTCACTGCGTGAGCCGGGCCATAAGTCACCCGAGTCTTTTCGCTGCCAATCGCCTTCAGACCCATGAGGGCGGACATAAAGCGTAATGTCGTCAATGAATGCGGGCCCGACCGACAACCAGTTGCCCGATGTCGAGAGTTGGGTTGACGGGATGAAGGTCTTGATCCAGAGCGCCGACCGGGTATAACCCAGTGATACCGGACGTTCTGCCCAGGTTAATGCCTCAGGCGGCAGGCTCAGGAACGCATCCAGATCGGCCGCTGCCGTGTGATCTTCATACCATTGAAAAGGGAGATCGGGGCCGAGCTGCTGCTGTGCCTGGGCAGGTGTCGCCAGCAGCAGTGCCAGTCCAATCGCCGTCGAACAGAGCAGGGCCATTCGAAGTGCGGCAATGGTTTGAGCCAGAAATAGATGCATGGTAGTGAGGTTGCCAACGTTATCACGGGTGGTGC
>JAAYID010000234.1 GCA_012744285.1 Alcaligenaceae bacterium | reverse complement strand
GGTTGAGCCGCCCGCCGAGCTCGAACGAACCGATGAACTGCCCTATGACCCCGACACGTATACCAAGGTGCTGCTAAAAGCTCACAAAGACTACGATGCACCCGACATCATCGCCACGGAGTTCGGCTTTCCCGTGGCCGAAGAAGCTCCCAAGGATGGATGGGTGAACGACCCCTTGCGCATCAAGTACATGCAAGGATATATCCGGGCCGCCCACGACGCCTACCAGCAAGGCGTCAAGCTGAAGGGGATGTTCTATTGGTCTTCGACGGACAATTGGGAATGGGTGCTGGGCCTGCGCAAGCACTTCGGCCTGATACACATCGACCAGCCCTCACTGAAACGCATCCCCAAGCGCAGCCTCGAGTACTATGCCAAGTGCATCCGGCTCAACGGACCGGCTTAAGGGTGGTAATCCATTGACCAAATCTTGACCGAAGTAGGCCAAAATAGGCACTAAAACGCAGCTATATAAAGGGTGGCTACCGCTGCAAGCCATTGATTTAGCTGCGTTTCAGTTTCTGTCTATTTATGGGAAGCAAGATTGTGATTCCGGTTGTCGTGGGTTCGAGCCCCATCGGTCACCCCAGATTTTGAACGGGTTTCGTGCAATTTGCCGAAACCCGTTTTTGTTATATGACGCCGATCTTGCAAGCAGGTCAGCTTCTGTTAAAGCCGACGTGTATGGCCGTAATTTGCTGAAAGTACAATAACCATCAAATAAAACAGGAGCGGTTATGTATAAATTCGGAGTTGTGGCAATTTCGGCGCTGATTGCCGGTTGTACGGTAACGGGACCAGACCCGTTGACGGTTGTGGGTATGCCCAATCCTGCCTCTGTGTACTGCATCGAACGTGGAGGGACTCTGGATATTCATCAGCGTCCACAAGGTGATGTGACGATGTGCGTGCTGTCTGACGGTTCGCGAGTGGAAGAGTGGGAGTTCTATCGGCGTAACCACCCGAAGCAGTAAATGGCTAAGCCTGCACACGACCCGGTGCAGGTTAGGTGACGGTGGTTGGTTCGGCGTGAGTTAACGGCGCAAGTGGCAGCGGTCGTTTAGAATGCCGCCCCATGGCAACACGTAGAACGTCCAAACGCAGCACCCGCAGAAAACCACACGGTCGATTGTCCCTGCGAACACTTCTGTTTTCAACGGCGGCATCTTTCATTTTTTTCAGCGCTTTTTTCAATCCGAAGCTGGCTGAACTGGCCCGGCTGGCAAGTTTTGACCTGACCCGGTTCGAGCATTTTGACCTGACCCTGTTTGCGGACTCTTTCCTGTCAGGTGTTGCATCAGCGCCGGAGTCGGTGCCAAAAGCTGGGGATGCGCAGTGGATCCAGACCTCATTCAAAGACTGTCCAGAGTTTTTCCCGGGCAAACCGCCAGCGGTACCCGCAGCACCGGGGTTGCGCGAACTGTGTTTTTCCTCATTCGCCATCTTGCACAGCGGCCAGGCCAAGGCGCCGGTGTTTGTTGCCCAGCGCCTTAATCGTCGGATGCTGGAGCAGGCGAAGACCCTTGAGCGAAAAGACCGCTTTTATCCGGAAGCGCGGTTACCGGTATCAGAGCGAGCGGACCTGGATGACTATCGGGGTTCGGGTTATTCACGCGGTCATATGGCGCCGGCAGCCGACATGCATACCCCTGAGGCCATGGCGCAAAGCTTCAGTCTGGCCAATATGGTTCCACAGGATCAGCGTCACAATTCGGGGGCCTGGTCAAAAATCGAGCAGGACACCCGCAAGTACATCATGCGTGCCAAGGGCGATGTGTATGTCTTTACCGGACCGGTGTATGGCAATCGGCCGAAACGTATCGGAGAGGGCCGGGTGGCTGTGCCAACACACTTGTTCAAGGTTGTCTACGATGCGACGACCGGCCGGTCATGGGTGCATTTCCAGGAGAACAGCCCGACAGCGAAGGCCGGTCCGCCGATCAGCTATGAAAGCTTTGTGGCCAGGTCTGGCGTGCGGGTTTTACCGGAGCGGTAGGAGTAACATGAAGGTCTGACGCAGGGTATTCAGCCTGTTGAACGTCTTCTTCCGGAGCCGCTTGCTGTGGCTTTGCGCCAAGGGGTGTCAGCCCTTACACTTTGGGCTGGCAGGCGCCAATCGCTTACTATGTGTGCCTAAACCTTTATGCGTAACGTCCATGGCCCAATTATTCACTGTTCACCCGCAAAATCCTCAACCCCGCTTGCTCAAGCAAGCCAGTCAGCTGATCGAAAAAGGGGGGTTGGTCGCCCTGCCGACAGACTCCAGCTATGCCGTTGTGGCGCATCTGGATGACAAGTCGGCGGCCGACGCCCTACGGCGTATCCGGGGGCTTGATGAACGTCATCATCTGACGTTGTTGTGCCGTGATCTGGCTGAAATCGGCCAGTTTGCCCGGGTCGACAATCGCCAGTACCGTTTCCTGAAAATGGCAACGCCAGGTCCCTGGACGTTCATCCTTGAGGCCACGCGTGAAGTGCCGCGACGGGTCTCGCATCCGTCGCGTAAAACCATCGGTATCCGGGTGCCCGATAACCCCGTTGCCCTTGAACTGCTGGCTCAGGCCGGCGCGCCGCTCATCTCCACCACGCTTATTCCGGAGGGCGAAGAGCTGCCCCTGAACGACGCTGAAGAAATCCTTGAACGTTATGGACACGCGCTGGCTGCCGTCATCGATGGCGGTGCATGCCCTCTCGAGCCCACGACGGTTATCGACCTGACCGGTTCTGAGCCTGTTGTTTTGCGCCGGGGGCAGGGTAACCTGGCCAGCCTCGGTCTTGATTAACCCCAGCGGACTATTTTCATGGGTTTTGACTCCCTTATTCAGACCATTACGGTGTATGCCTTGCCGGTGCTGTTCGGCATCACCTTGCATGAAGCGGCGCACGGGTATGTCGCCCGCATGTTTGGCGACCCGACCGCCTGGCAATTGGGGCGCGTCACCCTGAACCCCATTAAACACATTGATCCCATCGGTACGATTGCCGTACCGCTGTTCCTGCTGTTCACGACCAAAATGATGGGGGGGGCCGGCATGTTGTTCGGCTGGGCCAAACCGGTTCCCGTCGACTGGGGGCGGTTGCGTCATCCCAAGCGTGACATGCTTTGGGTGGCGCTGGCTGGCCCGGGGTCAAATCTTGTCATGGCGATCTTGTGGACACTGTCGTTGAAGCTGTTCATTTCGTCGGGTATGAGCCCGACTGATTTCTGGGTGCAAATGGCCTTCGCCGGCATTAATGTCAATCTGGTGCTGATGGCGCTGAACCTGCTGC
The DNA here is from genome assembly GCA_012744285.1 of Alcaligenaceae bacterium. Taxonomy (GTDB): domain Bacteria; phylum Pseudomonadota; class Gammaproteobacteria; order Burkholderiales; family Burkholderiaceae_B; genus Neopusillimonas; species Neopusillimonas aromaticivorans. Next base: position 4,070 of record JAAYID010000234.1, on the reverse strand, counting down.
CTTTGCCACCGCTTGATGGCGGTCGCGTTGTCTTCAGTCTGTTGCCCGACCGCATGGCGTGGCAATACCAGCGAATCGAGCCCTATGGCATGCTGATTCTTATTGTTTTGATGCTGACGGGTGCGCTTTGGGTGTTGTTGCAGCCGCTGCTGTTGTTCGGGCAAGGCATTGTGCGTTTGTTTCTTTAAAAAACCGGCAGCGGGCAATATCTGTTTTACGGCTAATCCGTTAAACTTTAGCGTTATCTTGAATTCTCGGAGTCTATTCTCATTATGGTCAGTACCGAAACGGCGATGCCCGCGTTTCAGGGCAGCATGGTGGCTCTGGCCACCCCGATGCTTCCTGATGGCAGTCTCGATCTGCCGGCGTATCGCAAACTTATCGATTGGCACGTGCAAGAGGGTACCGATGCGCTGGTCGTCGTGGGTACCTCCGGGGAATCACCCACCGTCAGTATGGAAGAGCACGCCGAACTTATCCGTGTCGCGGTAACGCATGCGGCAGGGCGCATTCCGGTCATTGCCGGTGTGGGCGGCAACTCTACGGCAGAAGCCATTGAGTTGTCCGAGTACGCTCTCAAGGCGGGTGCCCAGGCGGGTTTGTCGGTGGTGCCGTATTACAACAGGCCCACCCAGGAAGGCATGTACCGTCACTTTCGTACGATTGCCGAAGCGGTTGATTTACCGTCCATTTTGTATAACGTGCCGGGCCGTACGGTTGCGGACATGAGCAACGATACCGTGTTGCGTCTGGCACAGGTGCCCGGCATCATTGGTATCAAAGACGCTACGGGTGACATTGCTCGTGGCGGCTGGCTGCTGCATCACAAACCCGAGGCCTTTCAGGTCTTCAGTGGCGACGACGCCACTGCAGCTGCGCTTATCTTGCTGGGTGCGCGTGGCAACATCTCGGTCACCGCCAATGTGGCGCCACGTCTCATGCATGATTTGTGCAGCGCGGCGCTTGGTGGTGACGTTGCCCGTGTCCGCGAGCTCAACGGGCGCCTGGCCCAGCTCAACAAGGTATTGTTCGTCGAAGCCAATCCAATTCCCGTAAAGTGGGCCATGGCCGAAATGGGTCTGGTTCAATCGGGGTGTCGTCTACCTTTAACTCCCTTAAACGAGCAGTACCATGTCGTGGTGCGTAACGCTTTAAAAGACGTGGGCTTAATTTAATGATCAAGATGCGCTTAAATAAACGCTTTTCCGCCCTTACCCTTGGTGTGGGCGTGGTTTTGCTCTCGGGCTGTTCCCAGTTGAATCAAATCATGGGCACCGAAGATTCTGTCAAGTACCGCAGTACGGTTGCCGGTGATCCGCTCAGTATTCCCCCCGACCTTACCCAGGCCAACCAGGACGCCCGTTATCGCGCGCCGGAAGGAACCACCACATTCAGCCAGTACGCCGCAGCGCAGCAAGACCGCGGGTCCAGCACGGGGGTGCAAAACATTTTGCCGTCCGTTGATGACGTCAATGTTGTGCGTGACGGTGAAATGCGCTGGTTGGTGGTCAATCGTCCCGCCGAACAGGTTTACCCGCAAATCATCGAGTTCTGGGGTGAACAAGGTTTCACGATCCAGACTCAAGACCCCAAGGCCGGCATGATCGTTACCGATTGGGCTGAAAACCGCGCCAAGATTCCCGAAGGCTGGATCAAAACGGCGCTGGGTGCCATTTTTGACCAGGTTTTCGACAGCGGCGAGCGTGAACGTTTCCGTACCCGTATCGAGCGCGTCAATGGTAAAACCGAGGTCTATATCAGTCACCAGCAAATGGTTGAAACCGGTACGGCCGACAACTCGGGCTGGAAATGGGTGGCTGGCAAAGAAGATCCCAACCTGAATGCGGCCATGCTGGCCCGTCTGATGGTCTTCCTGGGTACCGATATCCAGACGGCTCAGGCTAAAGTCACTGCAGCACAGAAACAGCCCGGCTCTCCGGTGATCGAACCGGCGGTTTCCGGCCAGGCTGTGCTTGCGCTGGCCGAGCCCTTCGATCGTGCGTGGCGTCGTGTTGGCGTGGCTATCGATTCGGCCGGCTTCTATGTCGAAGACCGCGATCGTTCGGCGGGCGATTATTACGTCCGTTACCTCGATACCGACACGGGTCAGAAAATCGAGCAGCCCAACGTGTTCCAGCGGATGTTTGGTGGCAAGGGTACGTCCGAACCCCGCACATTCCGTATCCGTGTGGCCGACCAGGGTAGCAGCTCGGTCGTGACCGTGCTCGATGCCAACGGCCAGCAAGACAACTCCGATACGGCCAAACGCATCATCAACGTGTTGTCCAGCAATATGTAAACCGTGCCCTGTGTGCCGGCCGACAAGGCCGGCACACAGGTGGTGCAGGGTCAGTCGGGCAGATACTGAAGCCAGCCGTCATCCAGCCAAGCCGTCAGCATGTCCAGTGCTTTGTCCGCAGGTTGGGCACGGTTCACTTCAGAAGCGGTCAGCCCGCGTTCGTCGGCCAGGCGTTTCAACCAGTCTTCGGCCTGCAGCGGGGCCACTTCCCCATTAATGAACAGGCTGGTGCCCCGGTACATCATGCGGGTACAGCGATCAAGCACGAAACGCCCTTGCGATGGCACGCCGTCGGCCAAGTCCAGGCTGTGATCGCCGGGCTCAAACCAGGCCGCCCGTGATGGCTCGGTGAGCCATTGGCCCAGAAAACGCTCGGCCAATTCGGGCGTGAACGCCACGCGCTGCACTGCTGCCAGGGCCGCATCAATCAGGCCGTCTGGCAACTGCGCCGGGTGTGTTGTAGCTACAGCCCCCCGGTCTTTGTAGGCATCCGCAAGCACAGGGCCTGGCAGTGGCGGGTTGGCGTACAGGCCGCTGTCATCACCCAGACGAGCCATGATCTGGTCGCCGGCCGCATCCAGCAGGCCGCGTGCCAGAGCGCCCGTTGTGGGTGCCCGGAACCCGATCGAAATCGTCATGCAGTCGCCCTGTGCTACGCCGTCGTGGGCCACATGCGGCGGCAGGTAAAGCATATCGCCCGGCTCCAGCACAAACTCTTGTTCCGCCTGGAAGTTGGCCAGGATCTTGAGCGGCAACCCGGGTACGAGTGAAAGGTCTTCTTGTGTGCTGATGCGCCAGCGACGCTGTCCTGCGGCTTGCAGCAGGAATACATCGTAGCTGTCAAAGTGCGGGCCGACACCACCGCCTTCGGTGGCGATACTGATCATGACGTCATCAAGGCGGGCATCGCTGATGAACCGGAACTGGTGCATCAGGGCGGCCATGTTGTCATCGTGCGCATCAACGTTCTGGGCCAGGATTGTCCAGTCGGGTTTGCGCGCGCCGGGCAAGCGGTTGAACGGGCCGGTCTTCATGTGCCAGCCTTCATCATCGTGCCAGATCAGGCGTGACTCAACTTCCTCGCGCTTGACCAGGTCCTTGATGTCGGCAATGGATAGCGAGGGCTTGAAACCGGGGATGGCTTGCCGGATCAGCAAGGGCTTGCGCTGCCAGTAGTCGCGCATGAAATCGGCGGGGCTGATGTTGCCCAGCAAGGCAAGGGGAGGTCAATGTTCATGGAATCGGGATCGCAAGGTATAGATCAGCTCGAGGGCTTCGCGGGGTGTCAGTGTATCCGGGTTGACCTGCTCAAGGGTGTCGCGCAGTTGTTCCAGGGCCGGGTCGTGGGCCAGTGCCGGACTCGAGGGTTCATCGGGCAAAGGGTCAGCTTCAGCCAGGGCAGAAAACAGGTCAAGCTGTGGTGTTGCCCCGCCGGCGGCCTCCAGTCGTGCCAATTCTTTGCCGGCATGCCGGATTACCGCAGCAGGGATGCCGGCACGTTGGGCCACCTGGATGCCATAGCTGCGGCTGGCTGGGCCAGGCTGGACCTCATGCAGAAACACAATGCCGGACGGAGACTCTGCCGCGGCCAGATGGACATTCAGGGCGTGCGGAACTTCGTTGGGCAAGCGGGTGATTTCAAAGTAGTGGGTGGCAAACAGCGTCAGGGCCTGGTTGTAGGTCAGCAGGCGGTAGGCGATGGCCCAGGCCAGTGCCAGGCCGTCATAGGTCGAGGTACCCCGGCCAATTTCGTCCATGAGCACCAGGCTGT
>JAAYID010000233.1 GCA_012744285.1 Alcaligenaceae bacterium | reverse complement strand
GGCAAGGCAGCGACCGTCACCAGCAGTGACCCCAGACTGGCCGTTTGGGCCGAAAAGGACGTCACGGAACCGCAGCTGCGCGAAGCGTATGACCTGGCCGTTGCTGACCGCGAGCTGGCGCAAGACCATGGGCCCATCAACGCGGGGTTTCTCGACGTGTTTCTGGCCAAGGTGCTCAAGCCGCCCGGGGGCGACAGTGCGTTGAACCGCCAGCCATCGGCAGCCCCGCCGAAGCACTGGGCCGCGTCATGGTCTGGCATTGTGGCCAAGGGCGAGGAACTGGGAATTGCGCAGGAGTCTGGCGAGTTGGCCCCCACGTTCAAGGCTCGCGTCTTTGCTGCAGCTCAGCTGTCTGAGGGCGAGAAGGCCATGTTGCGTGCCGACTACGGGGTGAGCGTATGACCTGCTGCACAACTGAAACTCGCGTGTACCGCTGGGACTGCCGGGATTGCATGGCGCGCAAGATTCGGCACCTACGAAGCCCGAACAAAATCCTGACACTGAGGCTGCAGCTGGCGACATTCGAGCGCATGGGTTCGCAGATGGCAGAGCGCGTGAAAGAAAAGCTCAAGGAGACACCATGATTCGCTTCACGGTGCCCGGCAAACCTGTTGCCAAGGCGCGCCCAAAGGCTGCCGCCCGAGGCAAGCACATCACGCTCTACCCCCCGCAAAAAACGGTGGCCTACGAGTCCACGGTAGCACTGGCAGCCAGACAGGCCATGGCAGGCAAACCGCTGCTCACAGGCCCTGTCGAGGTGTTCATGACCTTGGTGTTGCCGGTACCTGTCTCATGGTCCAAGCGCAAGCAGGCTGACGCACTGGCCGGGGCGGTGATGCCCACCACAAAGCCGGATGCGGATAACTGTGTCAAAGCCATTTTCGATGCCGTCAACGGTGTTGTGTGGGTTGACGATGTGCAGGTGGTTGGGTTGCGATTGAGAAAAATTTACGGTGCTACGCCCTGCGCCCAGGTGACCGTTTCGCCCTACATTTCACAAACCTCAGGAGGTTCGCTTTGAGCGACGATGTGCTGTTTAAATCCGCCGCTTATGCGTTGCGGTTTGCGTTCAATTACTCCCACCAGCAGTACGACCGGCCGTTGATGAATCGGTTGGCCACTGCGCCTGTCGGCGAGGGCAAAGGGCTGGCCGGGCAGGACGGTGCCGGTCAGGCTGGGATGATCCTCAGTCGGCTGGAGCGGCTGCCCAACATGCATCGTGCGGTGCTGGCCGTGCGCTTTGGGCCCATGAGTTTCCCGTGTTCGTGCGGTAGTGCTTGCTGTTCAGAGCAACGGCGAAACCTGGCCTGGGAGGCTGCAGCAGGGGCCGTTGGTGCTTATGCTGCCGAAGCAATCCCCGGCGGGGCAGGGCGGTACCGCTTGCGTACCGAGTTGGTGCGTCGGTTCTATGGTGCCGGCGGCACGTTGGCTGATGTCGCGGAAAAGGTTGGGGTCAGTCTGCGTACGGTTGAAAGCGAGGCTCCGCTGGTTGATGGCTGGCTTCGCGGGTACCGCTCCAAAAAAACCAAAAAATGGGTGATGGGCGTTGATACCGTGGCCGCTCGGGCAGCCGAGATATTGTTGGCCGAATCAGGGTTTATTGCATCAGAAACTTGACTTTGCGGTAAAAGACCGCAAAAATGGCACCTAATCGATAAGGTGCGTAGTTGCGCCCACAGAGCCCGATAGCCAAAAGCGTCGGGCTTTTTCGTTTTCGTCCTGCCGGTTTGCTGGCCTTTCGCACCCGCCTGAGTCTCACGATTCGGCGGGTGTTTTGTTTTTAAGGATGCTCATATGAAAACACCAATCACCATCAGTCTCTACGATATGCGGGGGCGCAGGGGTGTGTCCTGGGCTGCTCGCATTGGCCTGCTGGCTTTTCTCGCACTGTGCATATGGTTGAGCAAGGGCAGTACCTGGTGGACGCTTGTGACCAGCTGTTTATTCCTGTTCTCAATGGTCAGTGTTTCCGCTCAGGTAGTGCGACCAAAGCACACCAAGACAGACTTCGCTGGGCTGGATGATCTGCAGGATTGGATTGATCGACAGCGGGCAATCGAGGCGCTCGAGCGAGATTTTGGCCGCCGGCAGACCGTAACTCTTGGGGCTGTCGAAAACGATACTTTGCGTAAGTATGGCGCATCAGCCAGCGAGGGTGACCGATGAAACAGCAACAACTAACCGACCTGGCCCTGCGCAAGATCTACCACGCTGAACAGATGGGCATGGACGCAAAGATTGTTGATGAATTGCGAGCCGCAGTGCATAAGGCCAACGCAGCGCTTGACCACGACACGCAATACATCACCCAGGAATGCAGCATGCTTG